>DATHNU010000001.1:0-3331 GCA_035485695.1 Reyranella sp.
GCGTGCCTTCGCACCAGGACTTCAAGGACAAGGTGAGTGCCAAGGCCTATCGGGTAACCGAACGCGCCGGCGTCGTCTGGGTCTATATGGGCGCAGCGGCCGAAGCGCCGCCGTTCCCCGAGATCGAAGCCGCCCTGCTGCCTGAGAGCGAATTGACGGTGGTGTTCGGCCAACGCACCTGCAACTTCATGCAGGCGCTCGAAGGCGACATCGACACCTCGCATTTCGGCTTCCTGCATGGCGGCCACGTCGATGCCAACGAGCTGCCGGAGGACAATCTCCTGCGCTACACTGTGCAGAACCGCACGCCCGAGTACTACGTCGCGGACTCCGATTGGGGCACGACCTATGCCGCGCACCGCCAGGCAGGCGACGGCAGGACCTATTGGCGGTTCGCCAACTTCCTCATGCCGTTCTGGACGCAGACGCCGCAAGGCGAGTTCCCGCATCAGGTCGATATCCGCGCCTGGGTGCCGATGGACGACACGCACACCATGTTCGTCCATCTGTCGTGGAACGGGCGCAAGCGGGCCATCGGCACGGTCAAGAAGGACGGCTCGCCGCTGCCCGGCTTCGGTTTCGGCCATCGCTACCAGCCCAACACGACCGACTGGCTTGGCCGCTGGCGCCTGCAGGACGGCGAAGCCAACGACTGGGGCATCGATCGGGAGGCCCAGCTCGCCAATACGACCTATACCGGCATCGACAACATCCACATGCAGGACCAGGCGGTGACCGAGAGCATGGGGCCGATCACGGACCATGCCTTAGAGCATCTGGCGCCCTCCGACCAGATGGTCGCCCGCACGCGGCGTCGCCTGCTGCAGGCTGCCCGGGCGCTGCGCGACAAGGGCACGCTGCCGCCCGGCATCGAGCATCCCGAAGTCTTCTATGGCTCGCGCGGCGGCTTCTTCTTCACCCAGCCGCGCACCGACTGGCGGGACCTCTACGCCGAGCAGCTCCGCGTCGCCGTGCGTCCAGCGGAGAACAAGCAGGCGGCGGAGTAGGGACCTTGGCCAACCTGCAGACGCGCCACGATCTCGGAATCGTCCGCACCGAGGGCGGCCTGCTCTCGGCCACGGGCGACAGCATCCGCGTCTACAAGGGCATTCCCTTCGCCGCACCGCCGGTCGGCCAGCGCCGCTGGCGGCCGCCCGAGCCGGCCGAACCGTGGGACGGTATCCGGCAGGCGACGCGCTTCGGGGCCGATTGCCCGCAGGAACTTCGACCCGGCTCGCGGGCCGGCCGGATCGACGAGGATTGCCTGACCCTCAACATCTGGACTCCCGCCCGTGCCGCCGACGAGGCGCTGCCGGTGATGGTGTGGTTCTACGGCGGCTCCTTCGTCTTCGGCAGCGCCTCCGACATCCGCTTCGACGGCGAGGCCTTTGCCCGCAAAGGCGTGGTGCTGGTGACCGCCGCCTATCGCGTCGGCCTGTTCGGCTTTCTCGCGCATCCAGGTCTCACTGCCGAATCACCGCACCGCGCCTCGGGCAACTACGGGCTTTTGGACCAGATCGCGGCGCTGGGCTGGGTACAACGGAACATCGCGGCCTTCGGCGGCGACCCCCGGCGCGTCACCGCCTTCGGCGTCTCGGCGGGCTCGGCCTCGATTGCCATGCTGCTCACCGCGCCGCTCGCGGCCGGGCTCTTCCAGCGCGCCATTCTCGAAAGCCCGGGCGCCTTCCGCCCGCTGGCGAACCTCGAGGAGGCGGAGCGCGCCGGCACGGCCCTGGGACCCGACATCGACCGGCTGCGCCATATGCCGGCGGACGAGGTTCTGGCAAAGACCGATCTTCTGGTGCCCAAGGTGCGCGGCCTCACGACGCCACGGGTGCTGCGGCCGATCCGCGACGGCTGGGTGATCCGCGAGGATGAGCGAGAAGCCTTCAAGGCCGGCCGGTTTCACGGCATGCCGACGATCGTCGGCGGCAATGCCGATGAGGGCGCGACGCTGACCGCGACCTGGCCGATGCGCACGCCGGCGGACCTGCGCGCCCTGGCCGAGACGAGTTTTCCACGGGCGAACGAGCAGGCGATCGCCCTCTATCCAGCCGCGCGCGATGGTGAGGTGCGCGGCCGCGTCGCCGAGATGTTCGCCGACACGCAATTCAATTACGGCGTCTGGCAACTGGCACGGGCCATGTCGGCCCGCACGCCGCAGACCTGGCGCTATCTCTTCCTGCGACGGCGTGCAGGCCGCCTGGATGGGCCGAACCATGGCGAGGAGGTTACCTACGTCTTCAACACGCTCGGCCTGGCGCTTCCGGGGCAGGAGGTCGCTCCCTCAGATGGCGTCGACTCGAGCGTCGCCGAGGCGATGCAGGCGGCCTGGGTGCGGTTCGCCGCGACGGGCGATCCCAATGGCGGATCGCTGCCGCATTGGCCGGCCTATCGCGCGGACGACGATCCATATCTCGCGTTCGACGATGAGATCCGCTCGGGTGCGAACTGGCGACGCCGGATGATGGATTTTCTCGACAGCTACTATGCACGCATGAAGGAGGCCTGAGATGACAACGGTAATGGAAGGCGCGGAGCTGACGCGGGTCGGCCCGGGGACGGTGATGGGCGAGCTGATGCGGCAATACTGGATTCCGGCCGCGATGTCGTCGGAGCTGAAGGCCGGCGGGGCGCCGCTGCGGCTGCTGCTGCTGGGCGAGAGACTGATCGGCTTCCGCGACAGCGCGGGCAAGGTGGGCGTGATGGACCATCGCTGCCCGCACCGCTGCGCGTCGTTGTTCCTGGGACGCAACGAGGGCAACGGCCTGCGCTGCGTCTATCACGGCTGGAAGTTCGACGTCGAAGGCCATTGCGTCGACATGCCGAGCGTGCCTTCGCACCAGGACTTCAAGGACAAGGTGAGTGCCAAGGCCTATCGGGTAACCGAACGCGCCGGCGTCGTCTGGGTCTATATGGGCGCAGCGGCCGAAGCGCCGCCGTTCCCCGAGATCGAGACGCTGGTGGTGCCGGACGAGGAGGTCGGCGTTTCGTTCGTCATGCGCTCGTGCAATTTCATGCAGGCGCTCGAAGGCGACATCGACACCTCGCATTTCGGCTTTCTCCATGCCGGCCATGTCGAGCCCGACGACGTGCCGGAGGATCACCCGATCCGCCATACCGTCACGATCCGCGCGCCCGAATACCATGTCAGCGACATGCCCTGGGGCACCACCTACGCCGCCTATCGCGACGCCGGCGCCGCCCGGACCTACTGGCGATTCGCCAATTTCCTCATGCCGTTCTGGACGCAGCAGCCGCAAGGCGAGTTCGGCGAGCACGTCCATGCGCGGGCCTGGGTGCCGCTCGACGACAACCACACCATGTTCAT
>DATHNU010000002.1:0-4884 GCA_035485695.1 Reyranella sp.
GTTGGACCTTCTGGCGGTGTTTCGCCTCGACTTGGTCCCTGCGAAAGGAGGAGGCTTTCGGCGAGCTCATGGAAAGGTTAACGGCAATGGGCATCGAACCCATCGGCAGCATGGATCGAGTGCCCAGCCTCGTTGAGAAGAGAACTTGGCACCCGCCCGCAACCGAAGGCAGTGACGAGGTGGGCGCTGTGCTTAATGCAGCCGTCGCGGCGGCGTGAAGTTTCTTGTTGTCAGCGGCCCGCGCCCATTACCGGGCTTCACGCACAGTCCTGGAACAAGCGTTTCCCGGTGTGCGGATGATCGGCCTCTTCATCGCTCGACGTATACCGGAGGCCGTGGATTTCTCGGATTTCGACGAACAGCTATGAGGGCAGATCGGCCTTGGGTGTTCGCCGCTTGCTTCAACGGTTCCCCCAAAGGAACGGAATAGCGGGCGATGCGCTATTGGTAGGTCAATCAAAACTAGACTTATCGCCACGAGGTTCAGGGCGGCTATCTCTGGTCACCGAAGCGCAACCCTCAGCGCTCACCAGAATTGACCCGGGTTTGCTCATTTGAACTGACCCGGTGACGACCTTGCCAAGCTGACGTGCGGTTGTCGTCGTCGGCTGTCTGTCCAGGCTTCGCGCTTTGCTGAGAGCGCGGAGGCGTGAGCATGGAGCGTCGGCGTTGCGCGGCCTGCGAGCAGGCGTTCCGTCCGCGCACGCAGTCCCCCGGGCAGCTGTATTGCGGTCAGGCGGCTTGCCAGCGTGAGCGTCGGCGACGCTGGCAGCGGAGCAAGCGCCAGCGCGACGAGGACTACCGCGCCAATCAGGCGCGGGCGCAGCGGGTCTGGGCGGCCGATCACCGTGATTACTGGCGCGGGTGGCGAGCCGCGCACCCCGAATACACCGAGCTCAACCGCGTGGCGCAGCGTCGGCGCGACGGCGAGCGGCAGGCGTCACGTCTTGCAAAGATGGACGCGTCCCCGCCGATTTCGCCCGTGGCATCAGGGACATACCGGCTGGTTCCGTGGACCGGTGGCGATCTTGCAAAGATGGACGCGTGGACGGTCGAACTGACCGTGATTTCAACGCGGTATGCGAGGACGAGTGACGCCGGCGCGATCTTGCAAAGAGAGGACGTCATAGGGACGGGCGGGCCGCCCTGGTAGCGGTGGTGCCATGACGCGTGATCGCATCGAACTGGACCTGCACCGCCTGGAGTTGCGCTTCGCCGACAGCCGGCTGGTGGAACCGCGAGCGGTGGCGCGGCTGGCGGAATCGATCGAGCGGTGCGGCCAGATCGTGCCGTGCGTCGTGGTGGCGGCCCCCCAGAGCCAGGACGGCAAGGGTGGCGGAGCGCAAGCACTGGTGCTGATCGACGGCTATCGCCGGGTCGGCGCGCTACGTCGTCTCGGCCGCGACACCGTCGGCGTGGAGCAATGGTCCTGCGACTTGACCACGGCACTGTTGAGGGTGTTGGCGCGGACGCGGGATCGTGTGTTCGCCAGCATCGAGGAAGCGCTGCTGCTGCGCGCCTTGGTGGGCGAGCACGGGCTGTCGCGGCACGAAGTGGCGCGGCGGAGCGGTCGCGACGTGAGCTGGGTCAGCCGGCGGCTGCAATTGCTGTCGGGACTGCCTGATGCGGCGCTGGCGGCGGTGCGCGGCGGCCGGTTGTCGAGCTGGGCCGCCAACCGGGTGATCGTCCCGTTGGCGCGCGCCAACGCCGAGCATGCCGAGCGGTTGCTGGCGATGCTGGCCACGTCGCCGCTGTCGACGCGAGAGTTGCGGTGCTGGTTCGAGCACTACCAGCAGGCCCACCGCACCGCCCGCCAGCACATGGTCGACCGCCCGCGCCTGTTCATCGACACGTTGCAGGCGAACACGGCGAGGCACGCCGGCACGCGCCTGCGGGCCGGCCCCGAAGGCGAATGTATTGGCGATCTGCGCTGCCTCGAGGCGGTGATCGCGCGGCTGCGCAAGCGCGTCGCCACGCTGCGTCCGCTGCCGGCACCGCTGATCGCGGCGGTGCCGCGCCTGCGTACGGCGATCGACGCCCTGACCAGAGAGCTTGAGCGGGAGGACACGCATGACCCCGACCGAGATCCGCGCCACGGTGCGCGGCCTGCGAACGCAGGGGCACAGTCTGCGCGAGATCAGCCGCCTGCTGGCGATGTCGCGCAACACCGTGCGGCGGATCCTGCGTGAGCCGGCCGGTGACGCGGGCGGCGAGCCGCTGCCATGCGACGAGGCGACGCTGATCCGGCTGAAGGCCGCCTTCACACTTGCCCGCGGCAACGTCGTCCGGGTGCGTGAATTGCTGGCCGATGACGGGCTGGAGGTGCCCTACAGCACCTTGACCCGCTGGGTCCGCGACGCCGATCTGCGCGGCCCGCCGCGACGCGCCGGCGAATACGACTTCGCGCCCGGCCAGGAGATGCAGCACGACACCTCGCCGCACCGGGTAAGGTTCGGACAGGCCGACAAGCCTGTCACCCTGCAATGTGCCGGTCTGGTGCTGGCGTACTCGCGCCGGCTGTTCATCCAATACTATCCCCGCTTCACCCGCTTCGAGGCCCGCGCCTTCCTGCTCGAGGCGGCGCGCTTCATGGCGGGCGTCTGCCCGGTCTGCATCATCGACAACACCTCCGTGCTGCTCGCCGCCGGCACGGGGGCCGACGCCGTCATCGCGCCGGAGATCGCCGCTTTCGCCCGCACGCTTGGCTTCCGCTTCCGCGCGCACCGGGTGGGCAACCCGGACCGCAAAGGCCGAATCGAACGGCCGTTCGCCTATGTCGAGACGAATTTTCTCGTCGGCCGGAACTTCGCCGATCTCGACGACCTCAACCGCCAGGCGCTCGCCTGGTGCCGCGACACCGCCAACCGCAAACCCAAGCCGGCGCTGGGCATGTCGCCCGACGCCGCCTACGTCATCGAGCAGCCGCACCTCGTTCCGCTACCCGACGTGCCGCCGCCGGTCTACGAGTTGCTCGAACGCGTCGTCGATCTGCACGGCTATGTCTCGGTCGATACGAATCGCTATTCCGTCCCCGAGCGTTACGTCGGCAAATCGGTCACTGTCACCAAGACGCCGGCCCAAGTCGAGGTTCGCCACAAGTCCACCACGATCGCCACCCACCGCCGGGTGATCGAGCAGCGCGATACCCGCAAGGTCCTGCCCGGCCACCACACCATCCCGGTTCGACAGGGCCGCGGCACGGCCGCCGAGGAGGCATTGCTGCGCGGCCATCATGACAGCCTTGACCGCTACACCGCGGCGCTCCGGCAGCACGGCCGCGCGGGCAACCGCCGTGCCCTGCGCCGGCTGATCGAGATGCGGCGCACCTATCCGCCGGCTCCGTTCATCGCCGCCATCAAACAGGCGCTGCGATACGGGCTGTTCGACCTCGCGCGCCTGGAAGACCTCATCCTCAAGCAGGTCGGCGGTGACTTCTTCGCCCTCGATACCGCGGAGCCAGACGATGCATGACAAGCTGCGCGCCCTGATCGACCAGTTGCGGCTGCACGGCATGGCCGAGGTGCTCGACGCTGAACTCGCGCGCGCCGAACGCGAGGCCATCCCGGCCGCGGAGGTGCTGGCGCGCCTGCTCGCCCAGGAAGCCGCGTCGCGCCGCGAACGCAGCTTGGCCTATCGTCTCGCGCAGGCGCGTCTGCCGTGGCAGTGGTCGCTCGACAGCTTCCCCTTCGACCGCCAGCCAGGTGTGAGCAAGACACAGATCCAGACGCTGGCCGGCCTCGACTTCCTGCGACGGACCGACAATGTTTTGCTAATCGGCAATCCCGGCACCGGCAAAACCGGCCTCGCACTCGGGCTGCTGCGTGAGGCCTGCCTCAACGGCCACCGCGGTCGCTTCTACAATGCGCAAGTCCTGCTCGACGAACTCTACGCCTCGCTCGCTGACCGTACCACCACCAGGCTGATGGCCCAGCTCAGCCGCATGCAGCCCTTATTAATCGATGAGCTTGGCTATTTGACGATCAAGCCGGAGCAGGCAAACGCCTTCTTCCGGCTGATGGATCAGCGCTACAACCGCGTCTCGACGATCATCACCACCAATCTCGACCTGCCAGACTGGTACGGGTTGTTCGACAAGAAGCCGCTGGTCGACGCGTTGATCGACCGATTGCAGCACCACTGCATCACCATCCGCATCGACGGCCCATCCCTGCGAAGCCCCGATCCCGCGGCGCCGCCGCCGGTCAGCCCGAAGCGGCAAACCACCCAAGCCTGATCGGCCTCGACGTCCCGGCCAACGACGATCGTCGCGTCGTGCTCGCGCCGGTCAAGGTCCGGTGCTCGCAATCCTCGCCATGCTCGCTATAGGGCGCTGCGCGTGGCTCCGGGTTGCTCCGCTCCTCGCTTGACCAACGCTGCGCGCGTCGCGGTCGGAAACGTAGGCCGAGGCGAAGAAACGGCCCTTTCGCCAAACAAAGAAACTGCCAAAGCAGACCATCGTCGCGCCCCGCTGCCGCTCGTCGCGCCGCCGCGTTCATTCACCAACAACCGCGCATCCGACGGGTCAGCTTTCATGAGCGAAAGTGGATCCGTTCTCGTGAGCGCTGAGGCGGTGAGCGGGCTGCTGCCATCTACACCCTGGTGGCGACGGCAAAGCTCAACGGTCTGAACCCGGAAACCTACCTCAGGGATATTCTGGCCACGATCGCCGAGGGACATACCATCAATCGCATCGACGAACTGGTGCCGTGGCGGATGATCCCGCCTGCTGCCGCCTCACCGCCATAGCCGAAATCCCGCCAACACCGATGAGCAGACTCCTTCTGTAGCTACAGAAGGAGTCTGCTCGCGCTGAACCGCGTGGCGATTGACATCGTCCCGGCACCGTCACGGCTGCTCGGGCCTATGCGCGGATCGTCGCTGGCG
>DATHNU010000003.1:0-3927 GCA_035485695.1 Reyranella sp.
CCATCGTCGCCGACGTGGCGCGCGGCGCCTAGCGGGGACCGCGCCACCCCGGCGAAAAGGCGATATGCTGGGGAATGGCGCAACTGTCGGATGATTGCTTTGCTTTCGGTGGACCGATGCTGTCGGTCGAGGACGCCGTCGCCCTGCTCGCCTCGCGCCTGGGCGTGGTCGAGGGCAGCGAACCCGTTTCCCTGGTCCGGGCTGATGGCCGCGTCCTGGCGCAGGACGTGACCGCACCGCTGCCGCTGCCGCCCTTCACCAATTCCGCCGTCGACGGCTATGCGCTGCGCGGCGAGGACCTGCCGAGCAGCGCGGAAAAGACGTTTCCTGTCGTCGATTGGATCCAGGCCGGCGCGTCGGCCGACCATGCGGCGGCGCCGGGCCGGGCGATCCGCATCTTCACCGGCGCGCCGATGCCGGCCGGCGCCGACACGGTTTTCATGCAGGAAGACGTGCGGGTCGAGGAGACCGGCACGGTCATCCTGCCGCCCGGCCTGAAACGCGGCGCCAACGTCCGCCCGACCGGCGAGGACATCGCCGAAGGTCAGGTCGTGCTGAAGGCGGGCCATCGCCTGCGGCCGCAGGATATTGCGCTGGCGGCGGCACTCGGCCGGACCGAGGTGGAGGTGCGGCGGCGAATCCGGGTCGCCGTCTTTTCGACCGGCAATGAAATCGTGGCGCCCGGCACCCATCGCAAGCCGGTCCAGCTGTTCGATTCCAATCGCTTCATGCTGATGGCGATGCTGGCCCGCCTGGGCTGCGAGGTCGACGATCTCGGCATCCTGCGCGACGATCCGCAGGCGATCGCCGCGGTGCTCGAAGGCGCCGTCGCCTCGCACGACCTGATCCTGACTTCCGGCGGGGTGTCCACGGGCGAAGCCGACTACGTCAGGGCGGCGGTGGAGAGCGTCGGCAAGCTGGTGTTCTGGCGCATGGCCATCAAGCCCGGCCGGCCCGTGGCCATGGGGGTGATCGGCGGGACGCCCTTCATCGGGCTGCCAGGCAACCCGGTCGCAAGCTTCGTGACCTTCGCCTACCTGGCCCGTCCGGCGATATTGGCCCTGTCCGGCACGCCCCTGCGGCTGCCGCCCTCGGTCCCGGTGCGCGCCGCCTTCAAGTATCGAAAAAAGGCGGGCCGCCGCGAGTATGTCCGGGTTAGTCTGCGCAAGGGTGACGATGGGGTGCTCGAGGCCGTGAAATTCCCACGCGAGGGCGCAGGCCTTCTGTCCTCTCTGGTGGAAACCGACGGGCTGGTCGAACTGCACGAAAACACGAGCGGCGTCGAACCCGGCCAGAGCGTTGCCTTCCTGGCTTATTCGAGCCTGCTCTGAAAGATTGGCGTACTGGGAGAAAGAATGAAAGTTCAAGAACGGCGCCGCCGCGATCGTGGGCCCAAAGGCCGGCCTCTCGACGACAGCGCCCTGGCCGAAGTCCGGGCCCTTCTCGGCAGCCAACGGCGCAGACGCGACCTGCTCATCGAATTCCTGCATCTGATCCAGGACGAATATCGCTGCCTTTCGGCGCGCCACCTGCGGGCCCTCGCCGAGGAGATGCGGCTGGCGCAGGCCGAGGTCTACGAGGTCGCCTCCTTCTACGATCATTTCGATGTCGTGAAGGAAGGCGAGCCCGTGCCGGCGCCCCTCACCATCAGGGTGTGCGATTCGATCAGCTGCATGCTGGCGGGCGCCGAGACGCTTCTGGCCGAGCTGGCCGGCAGCGTCGATCCCGCCGCCATCCGCGTCGTGCGCGCACCTTGTGTCGGCCGCTGCGCCGGCGCGCCGGCCGCCCGGATCGGCAACCGCGAAGTCGACAACGCCACCAGCCAGGGCCTGCTGGCAATGGCACACGCCGGCGACATCAAGGTCGTGGTGCCGTCCTACACGGCGCTCGAGGCCTATCGCGCCGCGGGCGGCTACCAGCTCCTGCAAAAGGTGCGCGGCGGCGCGATTACTGCCGAAGCCCTCATCGCCACGCTGCAGGACGCGGGCCTGCGCGGCCTGGGCGGCGCGGGCTTTCCGAGCGGCAAGAAATGGGAGATCGTCCGCACCTATCCCGGCCCGCGCCTGATGTCGATCAACGGCGACGAAGGCGAGCCCGGCACCTTCAAGGACCGTGTCTATCTCGAGCGCGATCCGCACCGCACCTTCGAAGGGGCGCTGATCGCGGCCCATGCCGTCGCGGCCGAGCGGATCTATTTCTACATGCGCGACGAATATCCCGCGGTGCTCACCATCCTGCGCGCCGAGATCGCCGCGCTGGAGGCCGCCGGCATCACCAAGCCCGGCTTCATCGAGCTGCGCCGCGGCGCCGGCGCCTATATCTGCGGCGAGGAAAGCGCGATGCTGGAAAGCATCGAAGGCAAGCGCGGCCTGCCCCGCCACCGCCCGCCCTACATCGCCGAGGTCGGCCTGTTCGGCCGGCCCACCCTCAACCACAATGTCGAGACCCTGTGGTGGGTGCGCGACATCGTCGAGAAGGGCGCGAAATGGTTTGCCGACCTCGGCAAACCCGGCCATCCCGGCGTGCGATCGTGGTCGGTGTCCGGCCGGGTGAAGGACCCCGGCGTCAAGATGGCGCCGGCCGGGGTCACCGTCCGCGAGCTGATCGAGCAGCATTGCGGCGGCATGGCGGAAGGCCATGAATTCAAAGCCTTTTTGCCGGGTGGGGCCTCCGGCGGTATCCTGCCGGCGTCGATGGCCGACATCCCCCTGGATTTCGGCGGCGAGCTTGCCAAGCAGGGTGCCTTCGTCGGGTCACATGCGGTGGTGATATTCTCGGACCAGGACAGCGCCAAGGCGGCAGCGATCAACCTGCTGAAGTTCTTCAGCCACGAAAGCTGCGGCCAGTGCACGCCGTGCCGCGAGGGAACGGGCAAAATGGTCTCGCTGTTGGAGAAAGCAGGCGCTCTCGACGAGCCGGCGCTGCGCGATCTGGAGACGGTCATGCGCGATTCTTCGATTTGCGGCCTCGGCCAGGCCGCGCCCAATCCGGTCAATCACCTGCTGGTGCATTTCCGCGAGGACATCTGAGATGACGGACAAGATCGAATTCACGCTCGACGGCAAGACGGTCGTCGCGGACAAGGGCGAGACGATCTGGGATGTGGCCAAGCGCGAAGGCACGCGCATTCCCCATCTCTGTCACGTCGACCTGCCCGGCTACCGGCCCGACGGCAACTGCCGCGCCTGCATGGTCGAGATCGGCGGCGAGAGGGTGCTGGCCGCCTCCTGCATCCGCAAGCCGGCCGCCGGCATGGTGGTCAAGACCGATACGGAGCGCGCGAAGAAGTCGCGCGAGATGGTGTTCGAGCTTTTGGCCAGCAACATGCGCTCGGCCGATGCCGGCCCCGACAACCAGTCGAATTTCTGGCAATGGGCACAGTCGATGGGCATCGGCGGCAGCGAGCGCTTCGCCAGCAAGTTCGACGGCCACGAGACGGCCGAATTCGACATCACCAATCCCGCCATCGCCGTCAACCTCGACGCCTGCATCGCCTGCGGCGCCTGCGTGCGCGCCTGCCGCGAAGTGCAGGTCAATGACGTGATCGGCATGGCCGATCGCGGCGGCCATACGATCCCCGTCTTCGACATGCACGACCCGATGGGTCTGTCGACCTGCGTGACCTGCGGCGAGTGCGTGCAGGCCTGCCCGACCGGCGCGCTGTTCGAGAAGACCTTGATGGACAAGGCCGGCAAGACCCGCGTCATCCAGGAAGTCGACAAGATCGTCGATTCGCTCTGCCCGTTCTGCGGCGTCGGCTGCCAGACCAGCGTCGCCGTCAAGGACAACCGGATCGTCCAGATCGACGGCCGCAACGGCTTCGCCAACGAGAACCGGCTGTGCGTCAAGGGTCGCTTCGGCTTCGATTATGCGATGTCGCCCGACCGGCTGACCAAGCCGCTGATCCGGCGCGACGATGCGCCCAAA
>DATHNU010000004.1:0-21939 GCA_035485695.1 Reyranella sp.
GTGACTTCGTGACGGCCGTGGTGATGCGTGCCGGTCCTGGCTCTGGGCTGCAGCGTCACCGTGCCGATCCAGGTCTGTCGTCCGCCGGTTCCGGCGTAGTCGACGACCGTCGCGCGTCCCGTTCCGCCCGGTCCAAGTCGCATCGCCTCCTGCGTTGCTGCGCGCACGACGGTCACGCCGGTCCGCCACTTCGCTGCGTCTGTCATCGCGCTCTCCCTCACGCGCTCCCTACTCGATCTTGATGCCGGCATCTTGAACGATCTTGCGCCACTTGGTGTTCTCGATCGCGATGTAGGCCTCGAACTCCTGCCGCGATTCCCTGGCCGGCACGAAGGCCAGGCTCTTGAGCTTCTCCAGCACCTCGGGCTCCCTGAGGATCTTCATCACCTCGGCGCTGAGGCGATCGAGGATGGGTTCGGGCGTGCGCGCCGGCGCCGAGAGGCCGATCCAGCCCACGGCGACGACGCCCTCGACGCCCTGCTCGGCGATGGTCGGCACGTCGGGCAGGAAGGGCGAGCGGCGCTGGTCGGCGATGCCGATCGCCTTCACCTTGCCGGCATTGATCGGGCCGACGGCGCCGGGCACGGCATCCGACATGACCTGGATGTCGCCGCTCTGCAGCGCCATCGATGCCTCGGCATTGCCCTTGAAGGGAATGTGCGTGAGCTTGATGCCGGCCGCACTCTTCAGCATCTCGACCGCGAGGTGGCTCGCCGAACCGTTGCCGGACGAGCCGTAGTTGAGATCGGCGCCGGCCCTGGCCTTGGCCAAAAGGTCCTGCACCGAGGTGATGCCGCTCTTGAGGCTGGCCATCAGCACCTGCGGCGTGAGGCCGATATTGGCGATCGGCGCGAAATCCTTCTGCGCGTCGTAGGGCAGCTTGGGATAGATCGCGGGCGCGATGCCGTGCGTGGAGATCGTCACCATCAGCAGCGTGTAGCCGTCGGGCGCCGCCTTGGCCGCGGCGTCGGCGCCGATGCTGCCGCCGGCGCCGGGCCGGTTCTCCGCGATGACCTGCTGGCCCAGCGCCTTGGTGAGCTGATCGGCCATCACGCGCGCTAAAATGTCGGTCGACTGGCCGGGCGGGAAGGGCACGATGATGCGGATCGGCTTGGCCGGCCACGCCTGCGCGAAGGCGCGCGGCGCGAACGTGGCCGTGGCGGCCGACATGAGGACGAGACGTCGATTAAGCATGGCTGTCGAAGGACCTTCCCTGTTGCCTCAAAGGTCCCTCGCGGCGCTCGGGATGACAATTGCTTTGTGGCTCGCGCACCCTGTCATCCCGAGGGCGAAGCCCGAGGGACCTTTAGCGGGTGCGGCGACTAAGCCGCCTTCTTGTTCTGCTGCGACGGATGTTCGCCGGCGATCTTGAGGAAATTCTCCAGGATCTTGTGGCCGTGCTCCGAGGCGATGCTCTCGGGATGGAATTGCACGCCGTGGATGGGCAGCGACTTGTGGCGCAGGCCCATGACGATGTCGCCGGTCTCGGCGGTGACTTCGAGATCCTTCGGAAAGCCGGCACGGTCGACGATCAGCGAATGATAGCGTGTCGCCTGGAAGGGCGAGGGCACGTCCTCGAACACGCTCTGGCCCTTGTGCGCCACGCCCGAGAGCTTGCCGTGCATGGGCGAGGGCGCGCGCACGACCTTGCCGCCGAACACCTGGCCGATCGCCTGGTGGCCGAGGCAGACGCCCAGCAGCGGCACCTGCGCCTTGGCCGCCGCCCGCACGAGATCCATGCAGATGCCGGCTTCGTTGGGCGTGCAAGGACCGGGCGACAGCACGATGCCTGCAGGCTTGAGCGCCATCGCCTCGTCGACCGTGATCTGGTCGTTGCGGTGCACGACGCAGCGCGCGCCGAGATCGCCCAGGAAGTGGACGAGGTTGTAGGTGAAGCTGTCGTAGTTATCGATCAGGAGCAGCATCTCACACTCGGCCGGCGGATTGGCGGGAAGCGTCACCCCATATCAACTTTTTGCTCCCGTCTTTTCAAGGCAGATTCCGCGCGCGTCGAAATAGCGCTGCACCGCGTCGACCGCGCCCGATTTGTCGGCGAGGGCGACATAGGTATCCGGCCGCAGCAGATAGAGCGCGTTCCTGGCAAGGCCGGCATCGCCATGCGGCGGTCGCCATTCGAAGACATGCAGCGGCATATCGTGTTTTCGGCACCAATCCGTCAGCTCCGCGACGGCGGCGCCATAGACATGGATCTGCCAGGTCATAGCCGACAGCGGATGGTAGTTGTCCGCTCCCTCGACCGAGACCCAGGGCAGGCGGTCGCCGCCCCGGACATCGCCGGCCTCGCCTTCGCTCAACGGGCCGTCGCGATAGTTGAGCATGACCTGCGACACCGTGCGGAACATCCATTCGCGCCAGGGATCGAAGCTCGCCAGGGCCGGGATCACCAACGGGATGATGCGCATGCGGATGATATCGGCCAGCCTTCCCTCGGCCGTTGCCAAGGTGAACACCCGATCCGTGGTCTTGACCAGCTTGCGCGCGAAGGCGATGCGTTCGACCTCGTAGCTGTCGAGCAGCGTATCCGGCGCACCACCGGCCAGCACGGCCCGAAGCTTCCAGGCGAGATTGATCGCGTCGCCGATGCCGGTGTTCATGCCCTGGCCGCCGGCCGGGCTATGGATATGCGCCGAGTCGCCCAGCAGGAAGGCGCGGCCGTGGCGGAAATGCTCCGCCACGCGATGGTGCACGTGATAGGTCGAGAACCAGTTCACCTTTTCGATCTTGACCTTGAGATTGTCGATGATCCGGCCGCTGACATCTTCGAATTTGAGCGTATCGGCGTGATCGGCGCGCTCGTCGCGCACTGTCCCGATCAGCCGGGCGCGTCCCGCGCCGGCAAGGGGAAACACGGCAAGGAAGTCGGCCTCGTCGAGATCGGCATGCAGGTCGCCGTCGATCGCCGGGCCGGATGCCTCGACATCGGCGACATAGAAGATCTGCCGGTAGGTGGCGCCCGGAAAGTCCAAGCCCATCGTCTGCCGCACGACGGAGCGCGCGCCGTCGCAGCCGGCGATGTAGGCGGCCGCGCACTCCTCCTGTCGGCCCTCGGCGGCGCGCAGACGGGCGACGATGCGCTCGCCGTCGTCGTCGTAACCGAGAAGTTCCGTTTGCCGTTCGACCGAGACGCCCATCGCCTTCAGCCGGGCAATCAGCAGCCGCTCGTGCTCATCCTGTGGAAAGATCTGCAGAAAGGGGTAGGGCGTCAGATCGGCGCCGACCTCCTCGAATGAGACGCGCGCCCGCGCCTCGCCTTTGACCCAAAAGCGGACGGCAGGAACCTTGTGACCGTGGGCACGCACGAAATCGGTGAGGTCGAGCTGGCGATAGAGCTCGAGGGTCCGCGCATGCACGGCCAGGGCACGGGAGGTCGTGCCGGGCTCGGCAGTCTTGTCGATGATGCGGACGCTGACCCCGAGCTTGGTCAGCCAGAGCGCGAGAACCAGGCCGGTCGGTCCGGCGCCGACAATCAGGACGTCGCAGCGCGTCATGGCTTTCTCCACCCCCACAGGCTTCATCGGGATCCGCTCGGACTGTAGGTGAGCCTGCAGTCGCCGGCATTCAACAGGAGCAGGAAGCTGCCCGTCTGCCTCGGCAGCGAATAAAGGCGGTGGGTGCCAGATCGGCGACCTTAAATCTTCACCAGGAATGACGTTGGAAAGGCGTGCGCGGACGTGCTGCGAAGCCTACGATTGGGCTTCCAAGAGGGGGAGTTTCGGTGACTAATCCGCAGTCGGGGCAAGGGCCCACGCTACTGGCGCGTCAGGTGGACGTGCTCGAGCTGATTGCGTGCGATTCGTCCCTCGATACGGTCCTGGAAAAGATCTGCCGGATGGCGGAGGAGTTGGTGCCCGGCAGCCTGGCCGGCGTGACCATCCTCGACCGTGCCGGCCACGTTTTCGAGGGATGCGTGATGCCCTCGGCGCCGACCTTCGCCGCGGCCATCGCCGGCATCGAAGTCGGGCCGCCGCATGCCGGCACCTGCGCCGCCGCTGTCTATAGCGGCATGCCGGTAAGCAGCACCGACGCGGCGGCGGACGAGCGCTTCGATCCCGTCTGGCGCCGGCTCAATGCCGATCACGGCGTGCGCTGCATCAAGTCGCGTCCGGTGAAATCGGCGGACGACCGCGCGCTGGGCAGCTTCTTCATCGCCTTCACGGCCGAGGCGCCGGAGCCGTGGCCCGAGGATATCGAGACGGCCTGCGCGCGCCTTGCAGGTTTTGCCCTCGAGCGCCACCGGGCGGCGGAACGCAACCGTCTGATCGCGGGCGAGATGCAGCACCGGCTAAAGAACCTGTTCGCGTCCGTGCTGTCGATCGCCGCGCAGACGTCGCAAAGCGGCCAAACCCAGGCGGAGTTCATGAAGGCCTTCGAGGGCCGGGTGCTGGCGCTCGCCGCCGCCCATGATCTTCTGTCGCAGGACGAAGCGGCAGATCTCGCCGAGCTGACACGGCGCATCGTCGGTCCGTTTGCCGGCACCGGCGCTATCGAGATCGCGGGCAAGCCCTTCAAGGTGGCGCCTTCCTCGGTCGTGCCGTTCAGCCTGGTGCTGCACGAACTCGCGACCAACGCGGCGAAATACGGCGCGCTGTCGAACGCCCAGGGCAGGGCACGGATCTCGTGGAAGTACTATCGCGCCGACAACGGCGAGCGGCGCTTCAAGTTCAAGTGGGAAGAAAGCGGGGGCCCCAGCGTCGCGCCGCCGCGGCGCAGCGGCTTCGGCACGATCCTGATGAAGCGGGCCTTCGCGGACGTCGAGGGCCAGTCGCGGCTGACACACGCGCCGGAAGGCCTGCGCTACAAGGTCGACGCACCGGTGAGCGGCCGCCTGGGTCGCCTCCACGAGGGCGCGGCGCCGACCCCCGACGTCGTGGCCGACTAGCGCGATCTTCTCGTAGGAGTGCGGACCTCCAGGTCCGCCCGCGCGTGCAAATGCGCTGACATGAGCCGATCTGGAGGTCCGCGCTCCAAGATGCGCCGATCGATTGCGTTTTCGTTGCGCGATGAAGACACAAAAGTTACATGGTCGGTCCCCTCTGCGCCGAAGGCGCCGAAAGCCGGCTGAATGGTCGTCGAACCCCTGATCATCGGGCTGCTGCTCATGGCAGCGCTGATGCACGCGTCGTGGAACGCCATCCTGAAGTCCGATCAGTCGGACCGGCTGGCCACCTTCGGCGTCATCATGACCACCGGCACGGTGATGGGTCTGTGTGCCGTGCCGTTCCTGCCCTGGATCGAGCCCGGGGCGTGGAAGTACCTCGCGGCGTCGGTAGCGATCCACGTCCTCTATTACACGTTCCTGCTGAAAGCCTATTCCTACGGCGATTTGAGCCACACTTACCCGATCGCCCGCGGGCTCGGGCCATTGCTGGTGGCACTGGTGTCGGGCCGCTTCATCGGCGAGCATCTGCGGCCGCAGGACATAGCAGGTGTCCTGCTGCTGAGCTTCGGCCTGATCGCGCTCGCCATGCCGTTGCGCAACGTCGTGCCGCGGCCGGGCAGCCGGCATGGCCTGGCCACGCTGTTTGCCGTGCTGACGGGCTTCACGATCGCGGCCTACATCATCGCCGACGGGCTGGGCGTGCGCAGCGCCGGCCCGACCTTCCAGCATCGCCTGTCCTACATCGCCTGGCTGTGCGTGGTGGAGGGGCCGTGGCTGCTGGTGCTGGCGATCGCGCTCAGGCCGCGCACGGTGTGGACGCATCTGCGGCGCGCCTGGTGGCGCGGCATGATCGGCGGCGTCATCGCCAATGTCGGCTACGGAATTGCGATCTACGCCCTGGTGCTGGGGCCGATGGCGCACATCGCGGCGCTGCGTGAGACATCCGTGCTGTTCGGCGCCTTGATGGGCACCTTGCTGCTGGGCGAGCCGTTCGGCCTGCGCCGAGTGGCGGCGGCCTTCGTGATCGTGGTCGGACTGGTGCTGATGAACGGCCCTCAGCTCATTTGATCGGGCGCACCTCGACGTCGATTTTGCCAGACGCCCCCGCAGCTGGCGCCGGTTGGCGATCAACGATGGACTCCTCGACCGCCGCGTCGAGGTCCCTCTCCGGGAAAGGGCCGGGATCGAGCGAATTGTAGAGGCGCGATATCCGGCCGAGTCGCAACTCGACGGCGACCGCTTCGACCTTGTCCGCGATGGACTTCGCTGTCATGGCTTCGACTCAATTGTCGGCGATGAGACGAAGCCATGTCTACCCGCAACCTCGACAAGATGATGGTCCCGAAGTCGGTCGTCGCGATCGGCGCCAGTGTGCGCCCCGGATCGGTCGGCGCGGCGGTCACGCGCAACCTGCTAGCCGGCGGCTTCAAGGGCGACATCCATCTGGTCAACGTCAAGGGCGGCACGATCGAGGGCCGCCCGGTGCTGAAGAGCCTGGCCGAATTGCGCGAGCCCGCCGATCTGGCGGTCATCATGACGCCGGCCGAGACGGTGCCGCGCCTGATTCTCGAGCTGGGCGAGTGCGGTACCAAAGTGGCCGTCGTCATCACCGCCGGCCCGGGTGACGGCGTCACCGCGCGCGAGGACAATGCCCGCTGGCGCAAGCGCATCCTGCGCGCCGCGCGGCCGTATCTGCTGAGGGTGGTCGGGCCGAACTGCATCGGCTACGCCGTGCCGCGGATCGGTCTCAACGCGAGCTTCGGGCCCGGCGGGCTCAAGGCCGGGCGACTTGCTGCGGTGGCGCAATCGGGCGCCGTGCTGGCCGGCCTGGCCGACTGGGGCGCGGCGCAGAACATCGGCTTCTCGCACCTGATCTCCATGGGTGACATGACCGACGTCGATTTCGGCGACGTTCTGGACATGCTGGCGCGCGACTACGAGACGCGCGCCCTGCTGATGTATGTCGAGGGCATCACCCAGGCGCGCAAGTTCATGTCGGCGGCGCGCGGCGTGGCCCGGCTGAAGCCGGTGATCGTGCTGAAGGCGGGCCGTCACGCCGCGGCGGCCAAGGCGGCGGCGTCGCATACCGGCTCGATGGCGGGCTCGGCCGCGGTCTATGACGCAGCCTTCGCGCGCGCCGGCCTGGTGCGTGTGACCGGGCTGGGCGAGCTGTTCGATGCCGCCGAGACGCTGGGCCACGGCATCACGCCGCGCAACGAGCGGCTGGCCATCCTGACCAACGGTGGCGGAGTCGGCATCATCGCCACCGACCTGCTGATGGACGAGGGCGGCGAACTGGCGACGCTGCTGCCGCGCACGATCGCGCAGCTCGACAAGCAGATGCCGCGTGCCTGGTCGCGTGCCAATCCAGTCGACATCGTGGGCGACGCCGACGGCCTGCGCTACGCAGCGGCCGTCAACGCGCTGGCCGACGATCGCGGCGTGGGCGCGGTGCTGGCGATGAACGTGCCGACCGCGCTCACCTCCTCGGTCGAGGCAGCGCGCGCCGTGACCGGCGCGCCGGGCGCGAAGGTCGTGCCGCTGATCGGCTGCTGGATCGGCGGGCCGGAGGCGCAAGCGGGTCGTACGGTGCTGCACGAGGCGGGCATCCCGGCCTACGACACGCCGTTGCGCGCCGTACGCGGCTTCATGCACATCGTGCAATACCGCCGCGGCCAGCGCGCGCTGCAGCGCACGCCGCCCTCGGTGCCGGAGACGCGGTCGGACACGCACCTGGTGCGGGCCATCGTGCAGGGTGCACTGGCCGACAGGCGCGAGGTCCTGACCGAGCCGGAGGCCCAGCGCGTGCTGGCGGCCTACGGCATCCCCGTCGTGCCGACCGAGATCGTGCTCGATGCCGCCGAGGCGGCAGCGGCGGCAACGCGCATCGGTTTTCCCGTCGCGGTGAAGGTGCTGTCGCGCGAGATCACCCACAAGAGCGACGTGGGCGGCGTCGAGCTCGACCTCGACTCGGAGCAGGCCGTCGCCGATGCCGTGCGTGCCATGACCGTGAAGGCCTGCAACGTGGCACCGGGCGCGCACATCGATGGCTTCGTAGTGCAGCCGATGATCAAGCGGCCGCTTGCGGTCGAGCTGATCCTGGGCGCGGCCGAGGATCCGGTATTCGGGCCGATCCTGCTGGTCGGCCATGGCGGCGTGGCGGCCGAGGTGATCGACGACAAGGCGCTCGCCTTGCCGCCGCTCGATCCGGTGTTGGCCGAGGATGCGCTCAGCCGCACGCGGGTCGACCGCCTGCTGCGCGGCTATCGCGACCGGCCGCCGGCCGCGCGCGGCGCCGTCTGCGACGCCCTGGTGCGGCTGTCGCAGCTCATCGCCGACGTGGGCGAGATCGCCGAGCTCGATATCAATCCGCTGCTGGCCGATGCCGACGGCGTGATCGCGCTCGACGCGCGCGTCGTCGTGCGCAAACCGGCGGGTCAGGAGCGCGGGGCGCGCTTTGCCATTCGGCCCTATCCGGTCGAGCTCGAAACCGGGATCACCCATCGCGGCGAGCGGCTTTTCATCCGGCCGATCCGGCCCGACGACGAGCCGCTGCTTCAGGCGTTCACCAAGAGGATGACTCCGGAAGACGTGCGCCTGCGTTTCTTCGGACCGATGCGCGAGCTCAGCCACGAGATGGCGGCGCGGCTGACCCAGATCGACTACGACCGCGAGATGGCGTTCCTGCTGCTCGACGGCAAGGAACTTTTGGGCGTCGGCCGACTCGCCGCCGATCCCGATTTCGAGCAGGCGGAGTTCGCCTTGGTCGTGGCGTCGTACCGCCAGGGCCATGGCTATGGCCGCCTGCTGCTGGAGCACGTGCTGCATTACGCCAAGGCGCGCGGCGTCACGCGCGTCGTCGGTCATGTGCTGCGCGAGAACGACAAGATGCTCGATCTCGCCAAGCGATTGGGCTTTGTGCGCGAAAGCGGACGCTCGGGCGAGCCCGACATTCGCGTGGTGAAGACCATGGCCTCTCTGTAGTTCCCAACTTCCTTTGTAACTTTTGTTTTGTCGGCCGCGCTGAACTGAGGCAAAAGAAAGGCGGCAGGCCAAGACGTTAAGGCTGAAAGCTCAGATGGCGTCGAGGAAGAACAGAAGCAGGAAGGCGAACAGAAAGAGTCCGAAAGCGGCTCCGACGGCGCGTGAGCGGCTGCAGGGGCGCTTTAACGCCGTTGTCACGTGGCTAAACGCCCATCGTTGGCACGCGATCGCGGGCGGCTTGGTGCTGCTGTTCGTGGCCAGCCTGTTCGGCGGCTATTGGATCGCCGAGCGGC
The DNA here is from genome assembly GCA_035485695.1 of Reyranella sp. Lineage (GTDB taxonomy): Bacteria > Pseudomonadota > Alphaproteobacteria > Reyranellales > Reyranellaceae > Reyranella. The sequence continues at coordinate 9,178 of DATHNU010000004.1, forward strand.
TCGAATTGGGTGACCGCGATCGGCTGGCGCGCGACACGCTGGAGGAGATGAAGCGCAGCACGCCCGGCGAACCGGCGGCGAAATACGCGCGCATCGAAGACCTGCCCGGCCTGCCAAAATACACCGAGGCAGAACCGGGTCAGCCGCTTCCTACGCTCGACGAGAAACCGCGCACTGCCAAACCGCAGCAGCTTGCCGCTGCCGTTTCGAGTGCCGAGACCTGGCGCAAGAACGCCGTGCCCTTCACCGACCTCAACAGCCGGCCGCTGGTCGCCGTCGTGATCGACGATGTCGGCATCGATCGGCCGCGCTCGAAGCGCGCCTGGGAACTGCCGGGCCCCCTCACCATGTCGTTCCTGCCCTACGCCAAGGATCTGCGCGACCAGGCGCGCGCGGCGCGGGCGAGGGGCCATGAACTGATGCTGCATCTGCCGATGGAGCCCACCGGCCGCGCCGATCCCGGCCCCAATGCGCTGCTGGTGTCGCTGAGCGACGCCGAGATCAAGCAGCGCACGGCGGCGGCGCTCGACAGCTTCGACGGCTATGTCGGCGTCAACAACCACATGGGCAGCCGCTTCACCGCCTTCCGGCCGGGCATGGAGACGGTGCTGCGTCAGTTCAAGGGACGCGGCCTGATGTTCCTCGATTCGCGTACCACGGCGCAGTCGGTCGGCGACCAGGTCGCGCAGGAGATGGGCGTGCCCTCGATCGTGCGCCACGTCTTTCTGGACGACGACGAGTCACTCGACTCGGTGCGGCGCAAGCTTGCCGAGGCCGAAGCCGTGGCGCGCCGCCAGGGCTTCGTCGTGGCGATCGGCCATCCGCATGAGGCGACCCTGCAAGCGCTCGGCGAATGGCTGCCGGGCCTGCAGGCCAAGGGCCTGGCGTTGGCGCCGGCCACGGCGGTGTTGCGCAAGCGCAATGGGTGGGATTGAGTCGGCCTTCATGTCGTCCTGAGCGCAGCGAAGGACCTCATCGCCGCTTGCCACGGGCATGAGATCCTTCGCTGCGCTCAGGATGACCGACGCGGGAGGAAACAAACGTGCGTTACGCGAAGAAGGCGATGATCGTCGCCCCGCAACCCGAACCGACCGAAGCCGGCGCCGACGTGCTGCGAGAAGGCGGTAATGCCGTCGATGCCGGCATCGCCTGCGCGCTGGTGCAGGGCGTGGTCGATCCGCTGATGTGCGGCATCGCCGGTTTCGGCAGCTGCGGCATCTACATGCCGGGCAAGACGTTCCACGGCTATATCGACGCCCATGCCCCGGCGCCGCTCGGCGCGCGGCCCGACATGTGGGCCAACCTGATCGAGAGCGAGGCGCGCGACGGCTACGGCTTCATCCTGAAGGGCAGGGTGAACGACATCGGCTACAAGTCGATCTGCGCGCCGGCGAATCTCAAGATGTACTACGAGGCCCACAAGGAGCACGGCAGCCTGCCGTGGTCGCGCATCGTCGAGCCGGCCATCGCTTGGGCGGAGAGCGGCTGGACGGTGCGGCCGCACGTCCACTACTGGTGGTCTGACGATGGCGCCTTCGGCCGCGCGCCCAATCACGAGCGCACCGGCTTCACTGACGCTGCGCGTGCTCTCTATTGCCGGCCCGACGGCACGCCCAAGCGGGTCGGTGACCGCGTCGTCAATCGCGACTATGGCCAGACACTCCGCGCCATCGCCAAGGGCGGCGCCGATGTCTTCTACTCAGGTGGAATCGCGCAAGCGATCGCCGAGGACATGAAGCAGAACGAGGCGCTGCTCTCGCTCGATGACCTTTTGGCCTGGAAGCCTGTCCGGAACCCGCCGCTGTGGGGCGACTATCGCGGCTACAAGGTTTCGACCAACCAGCCGCCGGGCGGCGGCGTGATGCTGCTCGAGATGCTGAACATTCTCGAGAATTTCGAACTGTCCGGCATGGAGCACAATTCGGCGGAGTACGTCCGTGTGGTCAGCGAGGCAATGAAGCGCGCCACCATCGACAAGGACGCGCATGTCGGCGATCCGAAATTTGTCACCGTGCCGGTCGATCAATTGACCTCCAAATCCTATGCCAAACAGATGGCGGGCGAGATCGTGCGTGGCGTGAAGGCCCAGGTGCCGCGCTTCAATTCAGGCGCGGTCTCCAAGGACACCACGCACATCTCGGTACTCGACAAGGATGGCAACTGCTTCTCGATGACCCATTCGCTCGGCATGCCGTCGGGCGTTGTCACGCCGGGTCTGGGCTTCATGTACAACGGCTGCATGGGCGTGTTCGACCCGCGGCCCGGCCGCGCCGGATCGATCGCGCCGGGCAAGGCGCGCTTCAGCTCGGTCGTGCCCTCGATCATCTTCAAGGACGGAAAACCGCACCTCATCATCGGCGCGCCCGGCGCCACACAGATCGCCATGGGCGTGCTGCACGCGGTGCTGAACGCGCTGGACTTCGACATGACCATGGTCGAGGCGGTAAGCGCGCCGCGCTTCTCCGCCACCTCCGACACGATCGACATTTCCAACCGCATCCAGGGAAAAGTCGAGCGCGAGCTGCAGGGGCAGGGCTACCCGGTGGTGCGCAGCCCCTACACTTTCGGCTTCGCCGCCGTGCACGGCATCCGTGTGCATGACGACGGCCTCGACGGCGGCGCCGACCCGGGGCACGACGGCGTGGTCATCGCTGTATAGATCGCTGCACGCCGTCGCTCCTAAGCCCTCTCCTCCCGCGTAAGTACGCAGGGTAACTCGAAAGCTGCAAACCACTTGTCACTCGGATTGTGTCGGCAACGGAACTACGCCGGACTTGCTGGTAGAAGGCCGGCGCAGCAACCGTTCATCGTGAACTTGTCGCAACTGGCTGCATCACGTTTTTCACAACGTATTCACCGATCTCGTACCCCATCTGCGTTCCCACGCGTGTCGAGAAGCGGTAATGGAAGCCGGCCCAGATGCGGGCATTTGCAACCTCTTCGGTAAAGGCCGTCGTGTTGGTCCAACGGTGGGTGACGCCCGGGGTCGCCGGGCTTGTCAGCGCAACCTCGGGGATGTCCACACCTCCCAGCACTGCCTTGATGACAGCTGCGACGCTGCCGCTCTGGATGCAATGCGAACACGGGTATTCCGGATGCATCGGCGTATTGGCGACTGGCTGCCAGGTAGCCTCACGATCCGTAGCCGGGTTGCCATCGATATCGCCGTTGCGAATTGCCGTGATCGGTCGCCAGAAGTTGTAATGGTACTTGGCGTCCAGCACAGCGATGATCGCGTCGTTGAGCGCAACCGCCTCGAGCGCCAAGAACCGAGCGCTGTCGACAACACTCATCTTCATTGCGGTCACCAGCTGCCGTTGCAGGGGCTGATAGGCCAGGAGCGGACTGGTCCAGAACAGGGCCGTCTCGGTCTGCTGGGCTGTCCGCTTCGCACTCTTCTTTCCACCATGGTCCTTGAGCTCATTGTAGTCTGTCGCCCACGCCTCGCTTTCCAGCGAAATCGGCGGCTTTGGCCGAAATTGAGCTGGGTTGGTCAGGGCAAACGGCTTCAAGGTCGGCCACATTGAAGACAGCGTGATCGCGGTCGGTACATAGACGCCAGGCGTGGTCCTCGGCCGATAGGCATCAGGGGCATCGGAGCCGTCATTCGCCCGCGCCTCGAGAATTTTTGCCGCGACTGCCTCGCCAAGCTTGACCCCTTCGGATTTCGGTACGCCATCGGGGATCGACGCAAGGTAGGTAGCGAGGGTGACTTTCATTTCACCCGCTGTCTTTGCATCGATTGTCGCCAGTATCGAGGCGGCTGCTGCCGCAGCGGCGGCTTCCTTCGACGTCGTTGGGCTCGCCGGCAGCTGCACCAGATATGGCCGGTAGAGCGGCTCGATCGAATTGACCGCGTCGAACATCGAGGCGTGGACCATCCCCATCATACGCACAGCCGTGTAAGGCGATGTGCCGTCAAGGCTGGACATAGGCGCAACAGTGGCGACGGCCTTTTCGTCCCAATCGGTGATGACGTTGGCGAACGCCGGCGGTGCGGCGGCGGTCAGAGCTGCGGCCACGAGCAGGCAGCGAGCATTGGCATGCATGATGTCCTCCTCACGTTCGGCAATCCGCAACTCCGGGGTCGGCCTGCGAGGCCGGCCACCCGGCTTTTTGCGGACGGTGTCGCTTTCCGCCCGAGGCTCTCGTACGCGGCGTCGCGCTTCCTTCGATTTGCGTGCGAGCGCACGAAACGCGCGGCCTGTCGGAAAGCTGAGGCAGGCGAAGGCAGTTGTATTGAGGCCAGTGTCCCGGCGTGGTCCTGGGACGGCGACGGGATTCAGGGACAACTGTCCCGTATCAGCGCCCGTTGACGAGCCTGCTGGCTCTCCCGAGGCCCGCTTCGCGGGCCAGCACGATGGCTTGATATCGATGTTCGACGCAAATCTTGTCGAAGATCCGGGTTACATGATTACGGACCGTTTTCTCCGACAGGCAAAGCGATCCGGCGATCTCCGCGTTGCCGAGGCCTTCGGCGATGCCCTCCAAAACGGCGTGCTCACGCGGAGTTAGCGCGCCAAGGGGCAAGCATTTCTGCCCTGCGGCAAGGCCGTCCTCCGGCTGCGCGAGAAAACTTCGCACCTCGGCGACGAGCTTTTCCCACGCCGGCTCGTCCGCGAGCGGCATGTGGTTTTCGGTATCGAGCTGGACGAAGCGGCAATGCGGAATGAGGCTTGCGAGCAACCGGCCTTCATCGATCGCTACGTTGACGTCGCGTTCGGGGTGCACGATCAGAACCGGACATTTGATCTTGCGCGCGGCTTCGCGCACATCGACGTCACCACCTATCTGGAACAGACGGATGGCGGTATCGGCGCACGTCGCGGCGCGCATTTGGCTACACCATGAACGCCGATGCTCCGGCGTCCCACCCGGCTGGAACCGCGAGGCCCATAACTGCAGGAAGGCGTGGTCCTCCTGTGCCCAGCCGACCCGCGTGAGATCGGACATGACCCGCGCTCTGGCCTTGTCATCCGGCGAATTCCCGCGCCGTTGGGTGCCCCGTGCGTAGGTGCCGTAGAGGACGAGATGGGTCACCTTCTCAGGATGCCGGGCCGCATACTCGATTGCGATCGGACCACCCCAGCAGGTTCCCACCATGGAAAATCGCCGGAAGCCAGCGGCCTCGACCGCGCACTCGAGATCGCGCACCCAGGTCTCGAATGAAAGATTCTTGGTACTCCGATCCGAGAGTCCGCAGCCTCGAGAATCGTGTCGCAACACCTTGTGCTCTCTTGTGAAGGCGTCGAGCCAAGGCCGCCAGGCAAGGCTCTCCCACTGATGCTCGAGATGGGTCAGCCAAGTCGCCGCCATCACCAGCGGCGGGCCTTCGCCGCTTACCGCATAGGCGAGCTGAACGCCATCCGGGGTCGTGCAGAATCTGATGCTCTGGTTCATGGCAGCAGATGCCGTTGGGAACCTCTATTTTACCACAGCGAGACGGTGGCGCACGTCATTATTGGCGGGCCGTACGGCCCAAAGCGAGACCTCTCGACAACGCGCTATCCTGCGGGAGCCAGGATAGAGGACGGAGGATAGTTGCCAGCGACAGCTTTGCCGGGTTCCTGCGCCAACAGCTCGCTCGGCTCGGCCGCGTCATGGTCCATTGGAACACGGTCTATCTCGACCGAGCCGTCCGGCTATTGCCGCTCAGGGCACGATGGTGTGGTGATTGCGGTCTAGCTGGGCGCGCACCACTCCAGTGGCGCGTCATGGTCGTCCGGACCGCGGGCCTCTGGCCCGCTCATGATCATGAGGCGAGTCGCGCGGAGTAACCGCCGCGCTGAAACGCTCGCGGTCCAAAAGAGCATGAAATGACACGCCACTTCAGCGCGGAGTTTACTTCGCGCGCAGAGCGTATCAAACCGGCATCGTCCGCTTTTGGTGCGCCCGGCCAACCTTCGCCGCCTCAGGATTGTGCCCAGAGATCACGCGCACGCCCTCGTCGAGGCTGGCGGTGATCTTGTCCGGGGTGGCGCCTTCAAGGAAGGCGAGCTTGTTCCATTTGCAGGAGGCGAAGACCCGGCCGCGGGCTTCCTCCATGGCAGGCGGGTAGGGACGGCGCTGCAGGGTCGTGTAGCCCAGCGACAGGCCCAGATCGCCCGGTCCCAGTTCGGCAAAACCCAATCCAGGCACCGCCAAGATTTCCTCGCAATGGGTGACGCCCGGCGGGCTCTCGATCTTTACACCGAGCAGTAGCTCGCCCTGCGGATTGAGCGGCCACGGCTCGCAGCGAGCGAAATACTCTTGCTGATCAATGCCCCAGACCGGGGCGGCTGTGGGCTCCGAGCCGCGGCCGCGCGTGCCGTGGCCAATCTTGTCGGCGCCTGCTTTGTGGTGCGGGAAGCGGCAGGCGCGGACGAACTCCTTCACCGCATCGGCCGACTCGGCCTGGCAGAGCAGGATGCCGTGCACGCCGCGCGCCAGGATCTGGCGGAACTGCCAGGCGTTGAAGGCGACGTTGGGTCCGTCGATGCCGTTGACCGGCGCCTCGACGATGATGGCGGGCGTGCGATGGCCGGAATTGGTCGGCCCGCCATCGACCAGGCCGCGCATGTATTCGCTGAGCGCCGTCATGTCGAAGGCGCCGTGCTCCATGCCGACATTGATATAGTCGGCCCAGGTCTTGGCGTCCGTTCGGCCCTGCTCGTAGGTCAGCACGTGGCCGGTATGCGGTCCGTCGTAGTAGATCGCCTGATCGGCCTCCAGAAGCTCGATGGCGCGGTTGATGCGTTTCGCCATGGGCGTTTCCTCCGTTTTCTCAGGCTCAGCATAGCCCTAGAGTGACGGCAAAAGGGAGGAAAGCATGATGACGTTCGGCCGCCGGCGCGTGCTGGCGGCGGGCACGGTGCTTGCCGTGTCGAGATCAGCCGGGGTGCAGGCCCAGGCGGCCTATCCCGACCATGCCATCCGGTTCGTCGGCGGCTTCCCGCCGGGCGGACCGGCCGACCTCTCCGGGCGCATGCTGGCGCAGAGCCTGAGCGAGGTGCTCGGCCAGCAGGTGGTGGTTGAGAACAAGTCCGGCGCCGCCGGCAACATCGCTTCCCAGGTCGTGGCCGAGTCCAGGCCCGATGGCTACACACTGCTGATCGGCACCTCGATCATGAGCATCGTGCCGGCGATGTACGACAAGCTGCCCTACGATCCGCTGAGCAGCCTTATCGCCATCGCGCACTTCACCACCGTCCCGATGATCATCGTGGTGCCGGCCGACGGCCCCAAGTCGATCGAGGAGCTGGTGGCGCTGCTGCGCCAGGAGCCCGGCAAGCATTCCTACGGCTCGCCCGGCAACGGCAGCCTGATCCACATGGGCAGCCTGCTGTTCGCGCAACGCGCCGGCGGCGAGGCGCTGCACGTGCCCTATCGCGGCTCGGCGCCGGCCATGCAGGATATGCTGGCCGGTCGGCATGCCTTCCAGATCGACACCTTGGGCAGCAGCAAGGGCTTCATCGATGCCGGGCGGCTGCGCATCCTGGCCGTCTGCACCAACGAACGCATGGCAGCATTGCCCGACGTGCCGACGGTGAAGGAGAAGACCGGCTTCCCGCTGGAAGTCGTCACCTGGTACCTGATCTTCGCGCCGGCCGGCACGCCGCAGCCGATCGTCGACAAATTGAGCGTTTCCATCAACCAGGCGATCACGGCACCCGCCATCGTCGAGAAGGCCGCGGCGCTGGGCATGGAAATGGTGCCATCGACGCCGGCCTCGTCGAAGAAATTCTATGAACAGCAGATGGCCCTGTGGGCGCCGATCGTGAAGGCCTCGGGTGCCAAGGTGGAATGACCCTCTTATCTGCCCTATCTGCCCCGTCTTCCGCAGGACTATCGCATATGGCGAATGAAGATGATTTTCCGTCGTCTCGACCAAGGCCCCCTCGACTTCGCTCGGGGTAAACTCCGCGCCGCGTGGAGAGACCTTCTTTCCACGATAGGCCACTTATCGTGGAGAGAAGGTCTCTCCGCTCCGCGCCTCGCGCTCCGGTCGAGACGACGGCGATCGGTATATCCGATGGCCCTGACGTCTTATGGGGAAGGGTAGGCAGGCTACCATGTTCGACCGCGATTGTGAGATGATCTAATTCAAGACGCTTCGGACTGAGGCTTGCTTCAACGAGGAGAAACGCCATGATCAAGTTCTATTACAACACCGCGCCCAACCCGACCAAGGTGGCGCTGGGCCTGGAAGAGATGGGCCTGCCCTACGAGCTCGTGCCGGTCGACACGCGCAAGGGCGACCAGCACACAGCGTCGTTCCTGGCGATCAATCCAAACGCCAAGGTGCCCGCCATCGTCGATGACGGCGTCACGGTGTTCGACAGCAATGCCATCCTGCTCTACCTGGCGGAAAAGACCGGCAAGTTCCTGCCCGGCACGTCGCTGGCTGCGCGGGGAGAGATGTTCTCCTGGTTGATGTTCGTGGCGTCGGGCATCGGTCCTTATTCGGGCCAGGCCGTGCATTTCCGCAATTTCGCCCCCGAGCCCAAGGACTACGCGGTCAATCGCTACACCTTCGAGGCGCAGCGCCACTGGGGCATCCTGGAAGAGCGCCTGGGCAAGCACCGCTACATGTGCGGCGATGCCTACACCATCGTCGACATGGCGGTGTGGGGCTGGTCGCGCCTGCTTCCCAATGTGCTGGGCCCCGATGCCGCCAAGCAGCTCCCGAACCTGCAACGCCACCTGGCCGAGATCAGCGCCCGCCCGGCCGCCGTGCGGGCGTTGGCGCTGAAGGACAAGCACACCTTCAAGACCGAGATGGACGAGGCTGCGCGCCTGGCGATGTTCCCGCATCTCGCGAAGAAGGTCGCCTGATCCCGGCGACCGTCAGCATCTTCAACCTGCGCGAACGGCCGCAACATATGGCGGCCGTTGCCGAGCGAATCTGGAAGGCGTTCTGGCACCACAGAGGAACGCCGCTCGCCCAGATCAGCGACGGTCTCGACGCCCTCCTGAAGGCCGACGGTGCCATACCATTCGCACTGGTCGCCGAGATCGACGGGCGGCCCCGCGGCAATGCCTTGGTGATCGACAATGACGAGCCGGCCAAGCCCGATCTTGCGCCATGGCTTGCTGCGCTCTGGGTCGATGAAGATGTGCGCGGGCAGGGTATTGCCGGCGCGCTACTCGAGGAGGCGGTGAGGCGCTGCGCCGGTCTGGGCGTGCCACGGCTTTATCTCAACTCGCGTCCGGTGTTGCAGGACTTCTATACGGCACGAGGCCGGCGGATCCTGGAGCGCGGCGTGGGTGCGCATGGTGTCACGGTCTATGACCGGCAATTGGACAGGCTGGCTGCACTACCGATTCCATAGCCCGCTGGACGGTCAGACGCCTGCTGCTGGCGTAGCTTCTCAAGCGGTTGGTATGTATGGCGTAATCTGATCAGTCGATCCCCATCCGGTCGCATCCGGCGTGAAGCAATGCAGGCATGGCCGGCTGGCCGTCATCCCCTGTCTGGGGGAGTGGTCTCCAAGCTTTCACTGTGCTTCGGTGCCCTTAACGTGACAATGTCCGGAATAGACATTTCTGTGCCGATGCCGTTTCATGCGCGAATTGATGCGAACCTTTAGCGTTGGCCTGAGATCTGCCGGGCCACTGGCACAAAATGGCCACGCTGGGAGTGCTGCATGACACCATCTCATCCTGTCGTTTTTCTCGTCGACGTAGACAACACGCTGGTCGACAACGACGGCATTCAGCAGGACCTGAAAGACCATCTCGAGCGCACCTATGGTCTCGCGGCGCGCGATCGTTATTGGCGGATCCTGGAGGATCTGTTCGTCGAGCTGGGCTATCGCGACTACATTGGCGCCCTGCAGCGCTTCCGCGTTGAACATCCGCAGGAGATCGAGCTGCTGTCGATGTCGTCATTTCTCATGGATTACCCCTTCGCCGACCGACTCTACCCGGGCGCGATCGAGGTGCTGAAGCGGTTGCGCAGCCTTGCTCCGACCGTGATCCTGTCGGATGGCGACGTCGTCTTTCAGCCACGCAAGGTCGAGCATGCAGGCATAGGCGATGCCGTGGACGGGCATGTACTGATCTACATCCACAAGGAAGAGGCGCTGGCTGACGTCGAGCGGCGCTATCCGGCCGAGCATTACATTCTTGTGGACGACAAGCTGCGCATCCTGGACGCGGTCAAGCAAGTGTGGGGAGAGCGCGTGACGACCGTGTTTCCGCGCCAGGGCCAATATGCTCATGATGCTAAACTGCTCAGCACCTTGCCGCCGGCGGATGTAACGATCGAGCATATCGGCGACTTGCTCCATTATGACTTACCGCGGCTGCGGACGGCGCCGCACGCCCTTCAACCAACCTCAAAGGTGACAGGATGAAACCGACCAAGAAGCTTCACGATCTCGGCCAGAGCCTGTGGCTCGACAACATCACCCGCGAGCTGCTGAACAGCGGCACGCTCAAGCGCTACATCGACGAGCTCTCGGTGACGGGCCTCACCTCGAATCCGACGATCTTCGATCATGCGATCAAGAACAGCGCGATCTATGACGGCGACATCGCCAGCACGGCGTCGGTCGCCAAATCAGGAGAAGACCTGTTCTTCGGCCTAGCCTTGGCCGACCTGACCCGCGCGGCCGACCTGTTCCAGTCCGTCTTCGCCCGTACCGACGGCGTCGACGGCTGGGTGTCGCTCGAGGTCTCGCCCGTTCTCGCCCATGACACCAAGAGCACCCTCGCGGCGGCACTCGATCTTCACAAGCGTGCTGGCAAGCCTAACCTCTTCATCAAGATTCCCGGCACACCGGAAGGCCTGCCGGCCATAGAAGAGGCGATCTTCGCGGGCGTTCCGGTTAACGTCACGCTGCTGTTCTCGCGCGAGCAATATGTCGCCGCGGCCGACGCCTATCTGCGCGGCGTCGAACGCCGCATCGCGGCGGGGCTCAACCCGGCCGTCGCCTCGGTCGCCTCGCTCTTCATCAGCCGCTGGGATGTCGCGATCGCCGGCAAGGTCCCCGCTGAGCTCTCCAACCGGCTCGGCATCGCCATCGGCCAGCGCACCTACAAGGCCTATCGCGAGCTGCTCGATTCGGCGCGCTTCCAGCGCCTCGCCAATTCAGGCGCCCGCGCCCAGCGCCTGCTGTGGGCCAGCACCGGCACCAAGGATCCCAAGGCGTCCGACAGCCTTTATGTCAAGGCACTCGCGGCACCATTCACCGTCAACACCATGCCCGAGGCCACGCTCCTGGCCTATGGCGAGCACGGCGAGAGCGGCGAAGCGCTGGCGCCGGATGGCGGTGACGGCGAGGCGGTTCTTGCCAGCTTCGGCAAGGCCGGTATCGACATCGACGCGCTTGCCGCCCGGCTCCAGGACGAGGGCGCATCGTCCTTCGTCAAATCCTGGGAAGACCTGATGGCGCGCATCGATTCCAAGCGCACCGCGATGCGCAAGGCGAGCTGACCCCAGTCTCGAACAGACGAATTCGGCGAGGAAACAATCGATGGCTACAGCGGCTTTGCGCACGCGCCCGGCCTGGGCGGCATTGAAGAAGCACTACCAGACGATGAGGCGTGTCCACCTCAGGCAGCTCTTCGACAAGGATCGCGAGCGCGGTGAGAGGATGGTGGTCGAGGCGGCGGGGATCTATTTCGACTATTCCAAGAACCGGATCACCGACGAAACCCTGAAACTGCTGCTTCAGCTTGCCGACGAGGCGGGATTGCGCGAGCGCATCGACGCCATGTTCCGCGGCGACAAGATCAACGTCTCGGAAAAGCGCTCGGTGCTTCACGTCGCGTTGCGCGCGCCGCGCGGTGCATCGATCCTGCACGACGGGCAGAACGTGGTGCCGGAGGTCCATGCGGTCCTGGACAAAATGGCGGCTTTCGCCGATCGCGTCCGCGGCGGCGCCTGGACGGGGCATACCGGCAAGCGCATTCGCAACGTGATCAATATCGGCATTGGCGGGTCCGATCTCGGCCCCGTCATGGCCTACGAAGCGCTGAAGCACTATAGCGAGCGGGCCATGACGTTCCGCTTCGTCTCCAATGTCGACGGCACGGACTTCGCCGAGGCGGTGCAGGATCTCGATCCGGGGGAGACGTTGTTCATCGTCTCCTCCAAGACCTTCACGACGCTGGAAACCATGACCAACGCGCATACTGCGCGTGACTGGCTGCTGGCCGGCCTGAAAGGCGACGTCGCCGCCACCGCCAAGCATTTCGTCGCCGTTTCCACCAATGCGGAGGAAGTGGCGAAGTTCGGCATCGATACGGCCAACATGTTCGGTTTCTGGGATTGGGTCGGCGGGCGCTATTCCATGGATTCGGCCATCGGCCTTTCCACCATGCTCGCCATCGGGCCGGACAATTTCCGCGCCATGCTGGATGGCTTCCACGAGATGGACGAGCACTTCCGCACCGCGCCCTTCGAGCGCAACCTGCCGGTGCTGATGGGCCTGCTCTCCATCTGGTACAACGATTTCTTCGGCGCCCAGACCGTCGCGGTGCTGCCTTATGAGCAGTACCTCAAGCGCTTTCCCGCCTATCTCCAGCAGCTCACCATGGAGAGCAACGGCAAGCATGTGACGCTCGATGGGGTCCCGGTCGACTATGACACCGGTCCCATCTACTGGGGCGAGCCCGGCACCAACGGCCAGCACTCCTTCTATCAGCTCATCCACCAGGGCACCCGACTGATCCCCTGCGACTTCATCGGCTTCGCGCAGACCCTCAACAAGCTCGGCCAGCACCACGACATGCTGATGGCCAACGTCTTCGCCCAGACCGAGGCGCTGGCATTCG
>DATHNU010000005.1:0-5021 GCA_035485695.1 Reyranella sp.
TCCAGCCGAAGAACGGCTGATGGCGCATCTCGATCGTGGTGTAGAGCACCTTGTAGAGCGCGAAGAACACCGGGATCTGCACGACGATGGGCAGGCAGCCGGCCGCCGGGTTCACCTTCTCGCGGCGATAGAGCTGCATCAGCTCCTGGTTCATGCGCTGGCGGTCCTCGCCGTAGCGCGCCTTGAGCTTCTCCATTTCCGGCTGCAGCGCCTTCATCTTGCTCATCGCTGCATACGACTTGTTGGCCAGCGGGAAGAACACCGCCTTGACCATCACGGTCAGCACCAGGATCGCCACGCCGAAATTGCCGATCTGGGCGTATAGCCATTCGAGCAGCCAGAACAGCGGCTTGGTGAAGAACCAGAACCAGCCCCAGTCGATCGTGAGATCGAACTTGTCGATGCCGTATTTCTTCTCGTACTCGTCGATCACGCGCACGATCTTGGCGCCGGCGAACAGGCGGGAGGTGCTGCTCGAAGTGGCGCCCGGCGCGATCGTCATGCCAGGTGACGTGTAGTCGATCTGGTACTTGGGATCGGCCTGCGTACCGGTCTGCTTGATCGAGGCGTCGACCTTCGCCTGCTGGTCGGGCACCAGGGTCGTCATCCAGTACTTGTCGGTGATGCCGAGCCAGCCGCCGGTGGTCTGGAATTTCTGCTGCTTGTTGTCCTTGAAGTCGGAGTAGCCGAACTCCTTCAGGCTGCCGTTGAAGACGCCGTAAGGGCCTTCATGCAGGATATAGATGCCCTCGGCCTTGGGCAGGCCGTAGCGCACGACCAGGCTCCAGGGAAACAGCGTCACCGGCTTGTCGGACTTGTTCTCGACGCTCTGCTTCACGTCGAACATGAAGTAGTCGTCGATGGCGATCTCGAGCGCGAAGATCAGGCCCTGGCCGTTGTCCCAGGTCAGCCGCACGGGCTTGCCCGGCGCCAGCGTTGTCTGGTCGGCGGTCCACAGCGTGTCCGCCTGCGGGGTCTTGATCGAAGGGTCCGACGAGGCCCAGCCGAACTCGGCGTAGTAGGGATGCTCGCCGCCGACCGGCGACAGCACCGGCACGGGGTCGCTCTTGGGATCGATGGTCTCGCGATATTTGACGAGCCGCACATCGTCGATGCGCCCGCCTTTCAGCGCGATCGAGCCGACCAGCTCGGGCGTATCGAAGGTGACGCGCGGCGAGGCGGCCAGCGCCTCCTTGCGGCTCAGGATTTGCGCCGCGGCCGGTTCGACCGACGGCGCACCGGGCGCCCCCGGTGCCGTCGACTGGCCAGCCGACGTCTGCGGTGTTCCCGGCACTCCGGATTGGCTCGTCGTCTGCGGTGGCGGGACCGGCGGCTTGGTCGGCTGGAAGAAATGCTGCCAGCCCACGATGATCAGCACCGAGAGCACAATAGCGACGATGAAATTCTTCTGGTCCATTCGGGCGAACTCTGCTGCGCCTCAGGCGCGCTCGGCGGGGTGGCAGGAAAGCGGTTGTTGGCGGGCGTCGTCTGCAGCCGGCACGGGATCGTAGCCGCGGCCGCCCCACGGTCCGCAGCGGCACAGGCGATGCGCCGCCAGCCAGCTGCCCTTGAGGGCGCCGTGGCGCAGCACCGCCTCGGCGGCGTAGGCCGAGCACGAGGGCTCGTAGCGGCAGGCGCCGACGAAGAAATAGGCGAGCGTCAGCTGGTAGGCGCGGATCGCCCCGCGCAAAGAGCCGGAAGCCAGGGAAGAGACCAGACCAGACATCATGCGGCCCGGAAACTGGCGATTTGCCGGGGCCGGCGCAAGCACCAGTGGCAGGTCATGGCGTCGCGAGGGCGAGCGCTTTGAGCCGTTTCAGGGCCTCGAACAGCTCCTGGCGCAGGGCTGCAAAATCACGGGCGAGGGCGGCCTGGCGGCCGACCAGCACATAGTCGAGGTCGGCCCGCGCCTGGGCGGGAATCACCATGCGCGCCACCTCGCGCAGCCGGCGGCGCACCCGGTTGCGGGCGACGGCGTTGCCGACCTTGCGGCTGACAGTGAAACCGACCCGCACGGCCGGCAGGCTGAGTTCCGCCGGCGCGGGGGCCGCCTGGAGCACGAAACCGGGCATGGCGCAGCGCCGCCCGGCCTGGACACGCAGGAAATCTCGACGGTTCGGCAGACGCCCGAGGCGTGCCGCGGCCAATTCTGCTAGGCCGACAGGCGCTTGCGGCCCGACCTGCGGCGGTTGGCGATGACCTTGCGGCCGCCCACCGTCGCCATCCGGGATCGGAAGCCGTGCCGGCGCTTGCGCACCAGCTTGCTCGGCTGATAGGTGCGTTTCATTACGCAACTCCTTCAAATACAATACCCCCGCGCATGGCGGCGGGGGCGAAATCCGTGGGCGAGGGTAATAAGCGCGGGCGCGCTTTGAGTCAACGAGTGCTGGCAGCGCTTTGACCTTGCCGGACTCGGCGCTTTTACATGCGCCTGAGGGACCTCCAGGCCCGCCTCTTTGTCTTTGCTGGGAGCGCGCCACTCCATGGCGCATCTTGGTGGATCACGCGGCCCATGAGCGCCACTGGAGGCGCGCGCTCCCAGCCATGAGCGGGTCTGGAGGCCCGCGGTCCGGTGAGAGTGCCCTAAGATGCCGCCATGCCTCTGGTCCTGCACGGTTATCGCTACAGCGTCTATGTCCGGATTGCCCGCCTCGCCTTGGCCGAGAAGGGGGTGGCCTATGATCGGGTCGAAGTGAACCCCTTCGCCGCGGACGTCCCGGCGGCCTATCTCGCCCTCCATCCATTCGGCCGGGTGCCAACGCTGGTTCACGACGATTTCGGCCTCTACGAAACAGGCGCCATCACCCGTTACCTCGACCGCAGCTTCGCCGGCCCCAAGCTGCAGCCCAATCAGCCGCGCGCGCTCGGCCGGATGGACCAGATCATCGGCGTGGTCGATTCCTACGCTTACTGGCCGCTGGTGCGCCAGGTCTTCTCCCACCGCGTGTTCCGACCTGCCATCGGGCAGCCAGCCGATGAGGCAGAGGTCAGGCGGGGTCTTGCCGGCGCGACCAAGGTCCTGGCCGCGCTCGAGGCGCTGGCGGCAACCGACGCTTTTCTCGTTGGCCCCGCCCTGTCGCTGGCCGACCTTCATCTTGGCGCGATGATCGCCTATTTCGCGGCGGCACCCGAAGGCACAGCGCTGTTGGCAGAACATCCGCGCCTCGCCGCGTGGTGGACACATCTCAGCCAGCGTCCGAGTTTTGCCGCGACGGATCCCGGGCTGCCAAACTCATAAACCTCGGTCACCGTAGCGTGAGCGCAATTGCTTTGAGACCGGGGGGATGAAGGCCAATATCGATGGCAAGCCACGCGAAAGACGACATGACCCTCCCGCTGTGGCGCCGGCTGATTCCCGTGGCGGTCCTGCTGCTCGGGCTGGCGCTTTTCCTGCTGCTCGATCTCGAACGCTATTTCTCCTTCGAGATGCTGAGCCGCCATCACGCGACCCTCACGGCCTGGGTGGCGGGGCATGTCGCGCTGGCCGCGTTCCTTTTCGTTGTTGTCTATACTTTGGTGGTGGCGTTCTCCTTGCCCATCGCCGTGGTCGTGACGCCGGTCGGTGGATTCCTGTTCGGCCTGTGGCTGGGCGCCCTGCTGTCGGTGATCGGCGCGACACTGGGATCGCTGGCCGTATTCCTGGCGGCACGTACGGCGTTCTACGATCTCTTTCACGCCCGCGCCGGCGCCGCCCTGGCGCGGCTCGAGGAAGGTTTCCGCCGCGACAGCTTCAGCTACCTCCTGTTCCTGCGGCTGGTCCCGGTGTTTCCTTTCTGGCTGGTCAATATCGTGCCGGCATTGCTCGGCATGACGCTCGGTCCCTATACGCTGGCGACCTTGATCGGCATCATTCCCGGGGCGGTCGTCTATTCGAGCGTCGGCTCGGGGCTCGGCACGCTGCTCGACCGCGGGGAAATGCCCAACCTGGGAATCATCTTCGAGTGGCGCATCCTGCTGCCCTTGCTCGGTCTCGCGGTCCTGGCGCTGGTGCCTGTGCTCTACACGCATCTGCGCGCTCGCAAGACGTCGCCGTGAGATGGCTGGCACCCTGACACCCGATGTCTGCGTCGTCGGCGCCGGCTCGGCGGGCCTGGTCGCCGCCGCCGGCGCCGCGCAGCTCGGCCTGAACGTCGTGCTGATCGAGCGCGGCTTGATGGGCGGCGATTGCCTCAATTACGGCTGTGTGCCGTCCAAGGCGCTGATCGCCGCCGCCAAGGCCGCCCAGGCGCAACGCCGCGGGGCCGCCTTCGGCATCGCGCCGGTCGAGCCGCGAGTCGATTTCGGCAAGGTCATGGACCACGTCGGCCAGGTGATCGCCGCGATCGCGCCCAACGATTCGGTCGAGCGCTTCGAGCGATTGGGCGTCCGCGTGCTGAAGGATGAGGCGCGCTTCGTCGGCCGCACCGAGCTTTCAGCCGGCCCGCATCGCATCAAGAGTCGCCGCATCGTGCTGGCGACCGGATCGCGGCCGACGGCGCCGCCCGTTCCGGGCCTGGCCGACGTGTCCTATCTCACCAACGAAACCGTCTTCGCCAATCGCACCCTACCTAGCCATCTGATCGTGGTCGGCGGCGGGCCGATCGGCCTCGAACTGGCGCAGGCCTATCGGCGGCTGGGCGCCCAGGTCACCGTACTGGAAGCCGCCGACTTCCTCGCCAAGGACGATCCCGAACTTTCCGCTATCGTCGTGGCGCGCCTGCGGGCCGAAGGAGTCGACCTGCGCGCACCCGTCAAGATCACCCGGGTCGAACGGGCAGCCTCCGGCATGACCGTGGCCCTCGACGGCGGCGACCGTCTCGGTGGCTCGCACCTGCTGGTCGCAGCCGGCCGCGCGCCCGTCGTCGAAGGGCTCGATCTCGAGACGGCGGGTGTGACCTACACCAAGCACGGCATAACGGTCGATGCTTCGCTGCGAACGTCCAACCGCAATGTCTGGGCGATCGGCGATTGCAACGGCCTCTATGCGTTCACCCATATGGCGGGCTACGAGGCGTCGCTGTTCATCCGCGGCGCGCTGTTCC
>DATHNU010000006.1:0-2291 GCA_035485695.1 Reyranella sp.
GACAAAGATAGAGGCGGCAGCGCCGCCTTGCCATAGTCCGATCCCGGGATGATCATGGCCGCGTCATCGCGCCAATTGCTCGAATCGCTGTTCCGGACCGCGGTCGCGGCCGCGCACCCGTCGCAGTGCCTGCCGCCAAACCTGCCGGAACCGCCGCCACGGGGCCGTCTCATCGTGCTGGCCGCGGGCAAGGCGGCGGGGTCGATGACGGAAGCCGCGGAACAGCATTATCTCGGCCGCGTCGCCGAAGACCGGTTCACCGGTATCGCCGTCACCCGCCACGGCTATGGCCGCCCGACCCGGCATATTCCCATTGTCGAGGCCGGCCATCCGGTGCCTGACGAAGCGGGGCTGAAGGGAACCGAACGGGCGCTGGCGCTGGCGCAAGCCGCCGGCGCGGACGACCTCGTGCTCGTGCTTTTATCCGGCGGCGCCTCGGCCAACTGGATCGCGCCGGCCGCGGGCATCACGCTTGCCGAGAAACAGGCGGTGACGCGGGCGCTGTTGCGCAGCGGCGCCGCCATCGGCGACATGAATACGCTGCGAAAGCACCTGTCGCGCATCAAGGGCGGCCGCCTCGCCCGCCTCGCGTTTCCCGCCAAGCTGGTGACGCTGGCGATCTCCGACGTGCCCGGCGACGACCCTTCCGTCATCGGTTCCGGGCCGACCGTGCCCGACCCGACGACGCTCGAAGACGCCCGCGCCATCGTTGCCCGCTTCCGGCTCGATCTGCCCGCCACCGTAGCCAAGGCGCTCGACGATCCGAGGAACGAGACGCCGAAGCCGGGCGACAAGATCTTCGCCCGTTCCGACTACCGGATCGTGGCGCGGCCGGCCGACGCGCTGCGGGCGGCGCAAGCCCGCGCCGTGGAAGCCGGCTACGAATGCGTAGTGCTCGGCGACCGCCTGCAAGGCGAGGCGCGGGAGGTGGCGGCGGAACACGCCCGTCTGGCCCGCAATTTGGGCGCGGAGCGCCGTCGGGTGGTCATCCTCTCCGGCGGCGAGCTCACGGTCACCCTGCGCGGGCAAGGCCGCGGCGGGCCCAACCAGGAATACGCCCTGGCGCTTGCCATCCACCTCGACGGCGCCGCCGGCATAGCGGCGCTGGCCGCCGATTCCGATGGAACCGACGGCGGCAGCGGCCGCCCCGACGACCCGGCCGGGGCCTTCGTCGACCCGACGACGCTTCGCCGCGCCCGGGCCGCCGGCCTCGATCCCGCCGCGTTTCTCGCCGACAACGATTCCACGGGGTTTTTCAACGGCATCGGCGACCTTTTTGTCCCGGGTCCGACATTCACCAACGTAACCGACTTCCGTGCCATCGTCGTTGACAGGCCATGAGCGGAGGCCGGATTCTGCACCGGACATGAGGCACGCGACTTTTCTTCAAAAAACGCTGAGCACGCTGGCGGCGGGCCCCTTTGTGGCGCTCGCGCTGGCCGCTTCGGCGCGGCCCGCCGCGGCCGACTTCCGGCTCTGCAACAACACGCCGAGCCGGGTCGGCGTCGCGGTCGGCTATAAGGACGCCGACGGCTGGACCACCGAAGGCTGGTGGAACTTGCCGTCACGAACCTGCGAGACCGTGCTCAAGGGCAATCTCGTCGCACGTTTTTATTATGTCTATGCCATCGACTACGATCGCGGCGGCGAATGGACGGGACGGGCCTATATGTGCACGCGCGACAGGGAGTTCACCATCCGCGGCATCGGCGACTGCCTGGCCCACGGCTATGACCGCACCGGCTTCTTCGAAGTCGATACCGGCGAGCAGCGCGCCTGGACCGTGCAGCTCACCGAATCCGCCGAGCAGCCGCCACAAAAGCCATTGCCGCCGGGCAATCAGCTCAACGCGCCGCCGGCCGGCGCTGGCGCGACATCCACGCCCGCGCCGGGAAAAAAGACTCCATGAGGCGGCAGCGGCGGACCAAAGTCGTGGCCACACTGGGTCCTGCCTCGTCGGACCGCGCCGTCATCAGCCGGCTGTTCGAAGCCGGCGCCGACGTGTTCCGCATCAACATGAGCCACACCAATCACGACAAGATGCGCGAGCTCGTGACCACGATCCGGGCCGTCGAGGCCGATCACAACCGGCCGATCGGCATCCTGGTCGACCTGCAGGGACCGAAGCTACGGCTCGGCGCCTTCACGGACGGCGCCGCCGAGATCGAGAAGGGCCAGGATTTTATTTTGGATAGCGACGCCACGCCGGGCGATGCCAGGCGCGTGCAGCTGCCGCATCCGGAGATTTTCGCCGCCATCAAGCCCGGCGATGCGCTCTTGATCGACGATGG
>DATHNU010000007.1:0-4335 GCA_035485695.1 Reyranella sp.
ATGCGCGACGTCACCTGCGTCATCAATGCCGCCACCACCGAGGGATCCTGGCGCGGTACGGCGATGCCGTTCTTGAGGTAGATCTCGGTCGAGCCGCCGAAACTCTCCCCGACATAAGATGAATCTTCCAGCAGGATGTAGTCGAAGCAGGCGCGCTCCAGGGTGCGCGCCATGTTCAGGAACAGTTCGGGCATCATCCAGTTCTGGCCGATATGGCCGGTCCACGGCTCGCCCCAGGCCTGCACACTGGATCCTTGCAAGAACCACGCGAGATGAAACGGTTTGGTGGTCACTGCTGCGCTCTCCACGACTGTACTGCCCGACCCGGATGGACGGGGAGACGCAAATACTGTGCCGAGGACGTGGTTTGATCAACGGCGGCTTGGCAATCGGAAGCGGGGGGACGCTATAGTTGTTCGATTGCCAAAGCGTGAGAGCCTGCCGCAATGCCTATTTCGTATACTGAGCTGCCGAACTCGACGTTTCTCGATTATGAAAGCTACCGTAGCGGCTCCGCGCCCCTGAGCGGCGGCTCGGTGGCCCACAACTTCACGATCAACGTCGCATTGGTGTTCGACCGGGCCAACGACCCGACGGCCTTGCTGAATTCCAATTGGGCGTCGCGCCAGCAGCAGCTCGATGCCCTCAACGACAGCGGCACGCTGTGGACGACCTACGGCGCCAATCCAAGCAACTACAGTACGGCGCTCGCCTATCTCGGGCCGGGAGCGGGCAACCTCAATCTCCCGACGCTTGATGCGTCCAACAGCGGCTACGTATCCTCGGCCGCATCGCGCACGATCTGGGTGCAGCTCGACGAGTCGAACTTCACGACGCTGTTCGGGTCAGGCGCTACTCTCATGTCGACATCGACGCCGTCGAGCGGTCCGACCTGGTTCTGGAACGGCAGCCTTTCCTTGCCGAGCACGCTCACCGCTTTGGGTGTCAGCGGCCTCTGGTTCGATACGACTGGGTTCTCGCCGGTACTCCCCGATCCCGAGAACGGCGTGGCCGCATCGCTGCCGCAGGGATGGCAGAGTCTCGGCAATGGCGCCGCAGCTTCGGCGGCGCATCTCTATCCGAACCTCATCGCGAACAACTACTACAATTTCCCCCTGTCGGACGCGCTGTGGGGCACCGTGCCGACCAACGCGATCGGCCTCATCGAACCGGGGGTCGGCACCGCCCTGCCGAGCACCGCGACCCAGAGCTTTGCGGCGCTGGTCGACGCCTATCGTGCCGGTGCCGGCATCACGACTCCGGTCTCGGTCACGTCCGTCGCCAATGGCGGCCAGGAATTTCCGCCCGGCAGCGGCTTCACGTCGGCGAGCGAACGCTCGCTCGATGTCGGTGTCGTCACGACGATCAACCCGCTGAGCCCGCTCATCCTTTATGCGGGGGCAGGCCCCCACACCGATTCTTTCACGACCTATCAGTCGGCCATCTGGGACACCGCGAACAACCCGCAGGTCCTGACCTCGTCGTTCTCCTTTCCGGCAACGACCGCACCGGGTTCACCCTTCTATATCGCCACCCAGCAATTGTTCATCGATGCGGCGTTGCGCAACATCTCGGTCTTCTCCGACAACGGCGATTTGGGGTCGGGCGACAAGTACGGCAACGGCTTCACCAACGTTACTCGCGAGAGCCCTTTCAGCGTGATGGTCGGTGGCACTTCGCTCAGCACGCTGCTGGCGGCGATTGGCGATCCGACCCTGAACAACATCGTGGCGCTGGCACTGGCGGGCGATCCGGCGACGATCTGGCAACTCGTTGCCGGTGGGCTGACGAGCATGCCCAATCCGGCCAACGAGAACGCGAGCCTGATCGAGACCGTCTGGAACCAGTACTACCTCTCCGGCACGACGATCGCGACGCCGGGCGGTCAGGGAACGGGCTTTTTTGCCAATCACACCGGCGCGGGCGGGGTCGACGCCAACACGCCCGTGCCGCCATACCAGAGCGCCTTCGGGCTTACGCCGACGACATCGGACCCCAATCACCTGGTTGGCCGCGGCATTCCGGACGTCTCCGCGAACGCCGGCGGCAACATGTTTTACCATATTCCATCCTCGGATTTGACAAGCACCCAGAACGATGACGGCACCAGCGCGTCGACACCGCTCTGGGCCTCGCTCGCGGTGCAGTTCAATACGGTCTTCCACGACCAGGGCCTGCCGAATCTCGGCTACATGAACGACCTTCTATACATCGCCGCGGCCATCGCGCCGGCGTCGTTCAACGATGTGACCCTGGGCAACAACACCTCGTCTTTCGTCTATGGTGGCGCGTTCACGAGCGATAGCGTCGCCATCACGCCGACAGGCTTCGGCTATCTGGCCGGCCCCGGTTACGATCTCGCGACGGGACTGGGCTCGCCCAACGGTTTGCTGCTGACGCGCGCGCTCACCGACATCGCTCATTCGCAGATGTGGTTCGGTTCGGTTCCCGAGCTGATCCACTTGGACAACCACGGCGGTTGGACCAGCGGCGCCGACCAGAGCCTGCTGTTCCAGACCATGTCCGCCGCCGCCACGGATGTCGGCGTGCATAGCGGCCCCGACGCCTTCGGCTTCTTCAGCGCCGCGTCGGGAAGCTTCGCCTGGACGAGCCAGTTGGCGCAGCAATCGCTGCAACCTGACTTCGATCCCAACCTGGTCATCCTGTTCGACAAGCAGGCGCAGGGCGCGGTGGCGCAGGTGCATTTCTCGGCGGGCGAGGCCCTGGCGGTATCGATCGGGACCTCGCCGGCCCAGGCGATCCAGGGCACCTTGAGCAGCCCGTTCGGCTTCGCCGACTTCTTGTCCGGCGGCGGTGATGTGCGGGTGGCCCGCCCGGTGGCCGTGGCCGAGACGGCAGGCGCGCAGAACGACCAACTCGCCATCGTGCGGCTGCGCCAGGACGGCCAGGACAATCTTTCGATCACCTTCTACCGGGTCGACGATCTCTCCGGCGCGATCAACGGCCTGCATCCGGGCGATGTCGGCTACCAGGCGGCGCTGCAGAGCCGCGCCTACCAGATGACCTCAGGCGGCACGTCGGTTGCCGGACCCGGCTACGGCAACTACGAGCAGACGGGACTGCAACATGTGAATGCCGGCGACCTCGTCGCCATGCAGCTCACCGACACCACTCACGGCAACACCTACTCGGGCTTCGCGCAGGCCAACGAGATGGTTGCCGGTCAGCATGTCGGGCATCTGTGGAACTACGGTCTCAACACCTGGGGCTGGGAAGACACCTACGGCGGCGGCGACCACGACTACAACGACCTGATCGTGGGCATCGACTTCACCAGCACCGCCGGGCACGGCTGGCTGACTTAGCAGGCCTCCCACCTAGCGGCCGCGAAACGTCCTGTCGACCTGTTCGAGCATCGGCTTAACGAGATACGACATCACGGTTCGCGGCGACGTCTCGATGAAGGCCTCGACCGGCATGCCCGCCACGGGGCGCAGTCCCTCCATGCGCGCGAGCTCGCTGTCGGGGATCTGGATCCTGACCGAATAGTAGCTTTCGTTTCGCTTGTCGTCCTGCGTGACATCGGCGCCGATTTCGATCACCTCGCCGTTCAATTCGGGCGTTGTGCGCCGGTTGAAGGCGGAGAAGCGCACGACCGCCTTCTGTCCCAGATGAATCTGATCGACATCGGTGGGCTGCACCTTGGCTTCGATGATCAGCGCATCGCTGTCGGGCACGACCAGCATGACCACCTCGCCGGCCTGGATCACGCCGCCCACCGTGTGCACGGAACGCTGGAAGACCTTGCCGTCCTGCGGGGCGATAAGATCGATGCGCTTCAGCAGATCCTCGGCCGCGACCCGCTTTTCGACCAGCTCGGATTTCTTGCCGCGGATTTCGGCGAGATCCTTGCCGACATCGGTGCGCAGATCTTCGTCGATCTGGATGATCTTGAGCTGGGTCTCGGCAATGCGGCCGCGCGCCTGCGCGATCGAGGCGATCAGCGCGCCGCGTTCGCCTTCGAGGCGGGCACCGTCGCGCTCGAGCGTGGTCACGCGGCTGAACGGCACCAGGTTCTGTTTCCACAGTCCGCGCACGCCTGCGAGCTCCTGCTGGATCCAGTCGATCTCCTTGGCCTTTGCCTGCTCCTGCTCGACATTGCCCTGGATCTGCTGGCGGAGCTGATCGACCTGTTCGACGAGCTGGGCCTTTTGACCGGCACGTGCGGCCCGGCGGATCTCGAACAGTTTTTGTTCGCTCCCCACCACCTGGGCGACGTCCGGATCGTCGCGGCGGGACAGCAGCTCGGCGGGAAACGTGACCTTGTCCGCGCCGTCGCGTTCGGCCTCGTCGCGCGCCTGGCGCGCCGCCAGC
>DATHNU010000008.1:0-6820 GCA_035485695.1 Reyranella sp.
GCCCTCGGGCCTGGCCGGCGGCAAGATCGCCAAGGTCGATCGCATCGAATGGATCTGGATTCCCGACGCACAAACGCAGGTGGCGGCCTTGCAGACCGGCGAAGTCGACATGCTGGAACAGCCGTCGCCCGACCTCCTGCCACTGATGGCCGCCGACAAGAACATCAACTTGTTCGACAGCAACCCGCTCGGCAACCAGTATGCGCTGCGCTTCAACACGCTGTTCAAGCCGTTCGACAATCCCAAGATCCGCCATGCCGCCCTGGTCGCCTTCGGCCAGGAGGATTTCCTCAAGGCCACGATCGGCGATCCGAAATACTACAAGGTGTGCAAGGCCGTGTTCGTGTGCGGCACGCCGCTGGCCAGCGACGAGGGCATGGCCGACGTGCTGAACGCCAATGCCGCCAAGGCCAAGCAGCTCCTGCAGGAGGCGGGCTACGACGGCACGCCGGTCGAGCTGCTGCAGTCGACCGACCTCACGGTGCTGACCAACATGGCGCCGGTCGCCAAGGCGCAGCTCGAGGCCGCCGGCTTCAAGGTCAACATCCAGTCGATGGACTGGCAGACACTGGTCTCGCGCCGCACCAAGAAGGATCCGCCAGACAAAGGCGGCTGGAACGCCTTCATCACCTCCTGGGGAGCAGCCGATATCCTGAACCCGGTGAGCGCCGCCTTCTTCAATGCGTCATGCGACAAGGCGCTCTTCGGCTGGCCGTGCGACGCGACGATCGAGAAGATGCGCGATCAGTTCGCCAAGGAATCCGATCCGGCCAAGCAGCGGCAGATCGCGATCGAGCTGCAGAAGTACTGGGTCGAGCATCCGACCTTCGCCCATCTCGGCCAATGGTACCAGCCGATCGCGCTGCGCGCCGAGATCGAGGGCATGATGGTGGCGCCCGCGGCGGTGTTCTGGAACATGAGCCGGAAGAAATAGACAGGGAGAGTCGGCTCCAGCGCGAGATCATCTCTGATCGAAACATCAGAAGAACCAAAGCCGGGCTCATCCCGAGGAGGCGCGCGGCGCCGTCTCGATCGCACGGGGTAGCCCCCGCGCTGTGATGGACACCAGCACGACTGGTTCCCACCCTTCGAGACGCGGTCCTTCGGACCGCTCCTCAGGGTGAGGGTGTGGGTGTCCTCAGGGCAAGCTGATGGTTCGTTCGCCCGGCGATTGACGCGCGCCTTCGGCGGAGCGGGCGTCGCCGTCATCGGCGCCGATCGCACGCTTCACCGTGTCATAGAGCAAGCGGTTGCCCAGTTCGCTGAAGTGGACGTCGCCCGCAATGTAGTACTTGCGCAGCGCGGTGTCAGCGGGCTCGCGGAAGAACGGCGCGAAGCCTTCGATGAAGCGCACGTTGCGCGCGGCCGCCCAGTCGCGCCAGTGCGTGACCTGGATGCTGTCGCGATCGCCTTCCATGACATTGTCCGGCCAAGGGTAGACAACGAGCGTGAGGCGACACCGCCATTCCCGACAGAGATCTACGATCTTGTCGAGATTGGCGCCCGCCACCTCGAGCCCGCGCCGGCCCCAGCTTTCCAAGAGCGCCGGATCGATCGTCCAGCGCGCCCGCGGCCGACCGACCGACATCACGTAGTTGAACGACGAGGTGAGGCAGAGATCGGTCAGCAGCCGGACAGTCATGAAATTGTCGGTGAGGAACCGGCCGAGGTCGCAAGACAGCGTTCCGTGCCCACCGGACCGGCCGGCCCTCGTGACGCGGTCCCCGTCGACGCGGTAGACGTTGGCATCGTCGTCGATGTCCGACAAATCGAGAAAGATGTAGATCTCGTCGGGCGTGACCCCCAACCGCTCGGCCGCCGCCCGGATCTTGCGGTGATAGATGGCCGGGCTGTAGGACGCGACGCCGAGATTCCACAGCGCCTTGCCCTCGCGGGCGGCATCGCAGGCCATGAGGCCCGCGAAACTCTGCTCGTAGCTCGAGCCCAGCGCCTCGGTAAAGGAATCGCCGATGACGAAGATATTCTCCTGGCCCTTCTCCGGCTCGCGGGGCGCGCACGCACCTGTCCTGAAGCCGAACCGGTCGGTCTGCCACGGATAGAGGATGTTGCCCCAGACGCGCGTCGATTTCTCGTTGGGTGCCAGGTCGTGATCGTAGGGGGCCACTATATAGGCGCGGTCGTTGCTTTCGCTCGGAGCCGACAAGGCACGCTTCAGGCCCGGAAACATGAAGTTGGTGAGGGTGAAATCCAGCGCCAGCGTTATCGCCGCAATGACCACCGCCTGGCCTGCAAATCGCAGGACTTTCTTCATCGAGTGCACTGTCTCCCTCGGACACCACAACGACGCTTTTGCTACTCAGCAACTACGCCATCCCAACGCTCGGCGTAAAGGCCCCAGGGGACGGTTGCGACGGCGAATCGCTTGCGCGCAAAGGTTGGCATACCCGGCAGTACGACGCATCGCGTGGGGGATTTAAGGTATCAGCGCTTTGCCGCATGTGGGCTCTTTGTCCGTTTTGGGACAATTGAGCGCCCGGCGCAGCGACAGGTTATCCCGCCGTCACGGGCTCGCGGCCGACGATGGTCGTGCGATGCATCACGCGGCGCTCGGTGGGATCGTGAGGCGTGACGGCGTGAACGGTGCAGCGATTGTCCCACATCAGCACGTCGTCGGGTTCCCAGACGTGCCGGTACATGTATTTCGGCTGGGCCGCGAAGGCCGAGAGGTCCTCGATCAGGCGCTGCGCGGCTCGCTCGTCCAGCCCTTCGACGGCATCGTTGTAGATCGAGCTGATATAGAGCGACTTCCGCCCGCTGACGGGATGGCGCCGCACCATCGGATGCCAGGTCGGCGGCATGGCGGCCTGTTCCTCCGGCGTCGGCGGCGGCGAGCCCACCAGCCGGGACAGCATGCTGAAATCATGCCGCGCCTTGCGGCCTTCGACCTGGCGGCGCAGGCCCTCCGGCAGTTCGTCGTAGACCGTGTACATGTTGATGAACTGCGTGATGCCGCCGGTGCGGCTGATCTCGATGCCGTGCAGCAACGAACCGACGCTGGGCAGCGGACGGTAGCTCGAATCGGTGTGCCACATCCGCGCCGAGGAGAGCTGCTTCTGCGATGGCTCCGAAGGGGTCATCAGGCGATCCTGCTCGTCGACGTTGGAGACCAGGAAGATCTCCTTCACCCGGTCCGAGCGGAGGTGAAGCGACGTCTGATGAAAGATCTCCGGGTCGCCGAAATGGCGCGTGAAGGCCACGTGCTGCTGATCGGTGATGTGCTGGTCGGGAAACACCACGACCAGGTGCTTCGTCCACGCGTCGGTGATCGCCTGCACCGTCGCGGCATCGAGCGGCTGGCGCATATCGACGCCATGGATTTCCGCGCCCAGCGCAGGATGGCGCGCCTTGACCGTGATCGTCATGCCGGTGCCTCGCGAACGGTGCTTCTTCCCTGCCGGAACGATAGACCCCGTTCTCGCG
Organism: Reyranella sp.; assembly: GCA_035485695.1. Taxonomy (GTDB): domain Bacteria; phylum Pseudomonadota; class Alphaproteobacteria; order Reyranellales; family Reyranellaceae; genus Reyranella. The sequence continues at coordinate 3,442 of DATHNU010000008.1, forward strand.
GGCGCGCAACGGTAGGTCCTAGGCCAGACGGGGGCCGACCAAACGGTCGAAACGGGCGCCGAGCTCTTCTACACGGCGCTGGGCGTTCGCCGAGCGGAACCACTCGCCGCCCCAGTGCGCTGCACCTTCGGCGATGGCGCCGAAGATCCACAGCTCGTGCACCATGACCAAGGCTTCGAGCGCTTCCCTGTCCGCGCCGCCCAGCGTCCTCACAGACCGGTAGCCCGCCAGGAAGTGCGCCCATAACGGCAACCGCAACGCCGAGGAGTACCTCTCGCAGCTCCACAAAAACGTTGCGAGATCGTAGGCGATCCAGCCGATGCCGCCGTCGTCGAAGTCGAAAAGCGTCGCGGCGCCGCAGTCGATCGCGGCGTTGTAGCCATGGCAGTCGCCGTGACACAGGCCGACGCTGAGGTCCACCTGCACCGTCTCGAGATAGCGGCCCATGCCGACCGCCACGTCGTGCAAGCGGCCAAGCACGTCCGGGCGGTCGCGCAGCTGTTCGCTCGCCCAGGCGATGGGCTGGTTCACCAGTCCATCGATATCGAGACGGCGCAAGTTGGCGGCCGTCGATGCCGTGAGGGCCGTCTCGTGCAGGCGGGCCAGAGCCCGGCCTTGGGCGTGGGCATGTTCGGGAATGTCTTCAGGGACGCTGCCCGGCGCGGCCACGAACAACAGCACCGCCCGGTCACCTTCCGGCGCCTCCAGGCGCTGGGCAAACCGGCCGTCGCGGCCGCGCAGCGCGACGGCGACCGGAGCGCCGGCCGCCCGCGCTTCGGCGAGCGCTTGGGCCTCGAACTCGGCGTCAGAAAGCGTGCGACGGGCCTGCCGACCGATACGCAGGAAGAGGCGGCCGGGCATCGTGAGCTCGTAGACATCGTTGAGCCCGCGATTCACCAGCCGCGCGCCCGCGGGCACCTCGAACGGATAGACGGTTGCGGAAAATTCGGCGACAGCGCGCGCCGACAGGGTGGTGTGAACCACCAGCTCGGAAGCCATGATTGCCTCGAAAGAACGGCCTGAGAGCGCTCAAAAAGCGCGGCGGATTCCGGCGTTGGACGCCGGAGTCGGATCTCAGAAGTCTTCGATGCGAATCAACACGACATGGTCTCCGAAGGTGCGGTCACTCTAGCAGATCGGCGCGCCTGGTGCACGCAACGGCTTGCTCATATGGACCGCGACGCCGATCGTGAGCACCTCTTCCCGGTCGATCCGATAGCCGAGCCTGCGGTAGAGCGCGATGTTGTCGGCGAAGAGCTTGTTGGTGTAGAGCCGGGTTTCACCAAAGCCAGACGAGGCGGCGATCTGCTCGGCATGGGCCATCAGCTTTCGGCCGAGGCCTCTTCCCTGAAAGGCGGGCGCCACCGCCACGTTCTCGATCAGCAGATAATCGGTTTCAGCAATCGTCTCGATCAGCGCGGCCAGCACGCCGTCCAGATGAAGGAGGTCGATGCGATGGCTGCGCACGGCCTCCGCATAGTCGGCCGTCATCGGCTTGGGCTCGCGGCCGATCAGCGGCACCCATTTGGCATAGGCTTCCCGGGTCAAGGCGCGAACGGCCGGCGCGTCCGACGCCACCGCCCGCCGCATTTCCCATGCGTCGCTCATCCTCGTCCCCTCGCCTCAAATGACCTTGCGCGCCCGGAAGTCGCCGATCTGCTGTTCGCTGTAGCCGAGGCGAGCCAGCACCTCGTCATTGTGGGCGCCGAGACCCGGGGCGACGCCGATCCGGGCCGGCGTTTCGGAGAATTGCCATGGCGAGCCGTGCACCTTGAGCTTCTTGCCATGCTGGGGATAGCCCACTTCCGTTACGTAGCCGTTGGCCAGGACGTCGGGGTCGTTGGAGGCTTCGAGCAGGGTGTTGATCGGTGCCGACACGATGTCCGCAGCGCGCAGCCGGGCGACCCAGTCGTCGCGCGAACCGGTGGCGAACAGCTCATCGAGCAGGCGGAGCAATTCCACGCGCTTGTCGTCGGACGACATGACGACGCCCAGCTCGCCGAAGCCTGCCGCTTCCAGGCGCTCGTAGAAGCCGAGCGCGGTCATGCCGCTGCGCCAATGACGCGCGCCATTGAGCTGGAAGACCAGCGGCTTGCCGTTCTGGTCGTTGAAGCTCGCGCTCATGCCCGGTCGGTCCGGGGTGCCGACGATGCGCGCCTGGCCGGTGACCGGATTGCGGTCGCGCCACATCGTCGTGGTGAGCGTCCAGCCCATCAGGCGAATCTGCCCGCCCAGCAGCGAGCAATCGACCTTCTGGCCGACGCCCGTGCTGCGCGCGTGGGTGAGCGCGGCCAGCGCGCCGCCAAAGGCCAGGATGGCGCAGGTCTCGTCGGCCACGGAAACGATGCCGGTGCGCAGCGGCTGGCCGGGTGTCGAGTAGGCCTCGGCGATGCCGCCCAGCGCCTGGGCCATGGCATCGGTGCCGGGAAGATCGGCATGCGGGCCGTTGGGGCCGTAGCCCGAGATCGAGATGTAGACCAGCGCGGGATTGATCTTCCTGAGCTCGTCGTAGCCGAAGCCGTTCTTTTCGGCCGCACCGGGCCGGAAATTCTGGCCAAAGATTTCCGCCGTCGCGACCAGCTTGTGCAGGATCTCGCGCCCTTCCCGGGTCTTGAGGTTCAAGGTGACGCTCTTCACCCCGCGATTGTTGGTCTCGAAATAGGTGCTGGGATGGCCGGGCAGCACGGTCGAGACGCGCGACGGGTCGCCGCCTTCGGGCACCTCGATCTTGATCACCTCGGCGCCGAGATCGGCCATCAGCATGTAAGGCACCGTGCCGGCCTGCGCCGTAGAGCAGGTGACGACTTTCACACCATGCAGGGGACCGTGCGGTTGGCTCATGTCGGCCCTCTCCTCGCGTCTTTCCAACGAATTCACCTCACCCGCCGGCGACGGGCGCCGCGGCAGCGCCGAGAGCAATCAAAGCCAATGCGGACGCAAGTTTTGCGATCTTGGACAGGGCTCTCTCCTGGGACTTCTTTTGTCTTGACGGCGCGATAGTGCAATGGACCGTCACGAATTGCACGAGTCCAACGATTAACGTTCGAAACTCAAATGCGCAGCTGTAATTTGGTTTCCAGGTATCGACGCGTTGCTTCCTCGAAGTCGCTCGGCCAAACCATTCCAATTTCCGCCGCCAGTCGGCGCGCTCGCGGAAGGAAGACCTCCGCGAACGCGCGGTGGCCTTCGATGACGCTTGCCCGTTCGGCCACGAGCGGCGATAACGATTCGAGTTGCGCGCGTTGTTCGGCATTCAGCAGAGAATTTCGGTGCAGTGCTCCGCCCCGCCTCCCAGGAGCCACTCTGTTTTCCTCCATCATGAGATCGAACGTCATACGGCGCAGGTGCTCGATGCCGGACAGTGCCACGGCGTATTCTT
>DATHNU010000009.1:0-2334 GCA_035485695.1 Reyranella sp.
CACGGTCGGCCGCGCCGTCGTCGGCACGCTCAGGATCTGCGACGAGGACGGCAACGAGCTGCCCGCCGGTGAAGCCGGAACCGTCTATTTCGCCGATGGCCGCAAGTTCGAATATCACAACGATCCCGAGAAGACCGCCGAATCGCGCCACGCCAAGGGCTGGACGACTCTCGGCGACGTGGGCTACGTCGACGCCGACGGCTTCCTGCACCTGACCGACCGCAAGGCGTTCATGATCATCTCCGGCGGCGTCAACATCTACCCCCAGGAGGCCGAGAACCTCCTGATCAACCATCCAAGGGTGATGGACTGCGCGGTGTTCGGCGTGCCCAACGCCGATTTCGGCGAGGAGGTGAAGGCCGTCGTCCAGCCGCGCGACATGGCGGAGGCCGGCCCCGTCCTTGCCGAGGAGCTCCTGGCCTATTGCCGCCAAAACCTCTCCGCGCTCAAGTGCCCGCGCAGCATCGACTTCGAGGCCGAGCTGCCGCGCCATCCTACCGGCAAGCTCTACAAGCGCCTGCTACGCGACCGCTACTGGCAGGGCCGCGACAGCAGGATCGTATAAGTAATACTAAATATTACTTGACCTTTACTTTGGCGCAGCCCATATTCCCTTCTATCTGCTCCAAGGCTATCGCTCATTAATTCCGTCATCCCGAGCGAAGCCGCCCAGCGGGCGGCGTAGTCGAGGGACCCCTTTTTGTCGGCGCGGCAACAAAATAGGTCCCTCCGCTGCGCCTCGCTTCGCCCGGCTCCGGTCGGGATGACGGGAGTTTGCTCAAATGCGATTGCCCTACATCTCACTCGGAGGGACTGTCGGAAATACCGGAAATACCGGAAATTGCCCGCCTCGTTGACCGGCCGGCGGTCCAAACCGGTAGCGGAAAGTGCGGGAAGTGCGGAAAGTGCCGAAACCGGCAGGCAGTGCCTGCATCTGGAGGGAAAATGAAAGCAGCCGTGGTCGGAGAGAATGGCGTCGAGATCCGCGACGTCGCCAAGCCCGTGCCCAAGCCGCACGAGATCCTGATCAAAGTGCGGGCGGCCTCGCTCAATCGCGCCGATCTCGCCGTCGCCTCCGGCCACCGCCACGGCACGGTCGGCGGCACCGGCACCATCGTCGGCCTCGAATGCGCCGGCGAGATCGAGGCGGTGGGCAGCGACGTGAAGGACTTCAAGCCGGGCGATCGGGCGATGAGCTCGGCCGCGGGCAGCTTCGCCGAATATGCCGTCACCGACGCCGGACGCGCCCACAAGATTCCGGCCAACAACATGACCTACGAGCAGGCCGCCTGCATGGCGGTGGCGGTGCAGACCATGCACAACGCGCTGGTCGGCGCCGGCCGGCTGAAGAAGGGCGAATCGGTGCTGATCCAGGGCGCCAGCTCCGGCGTCGGCCTTCTGGGCATGCAGATCGCCAAGCACATGGGCGCCTCGATCGTCATGGGCACCTCGACCAACGACGGCCGCCGCGCGCGGCTGAAGGAGTTCGGCTGCGACCTGGCGCTCGATACGCGCGATCCCAAGTGGCCCGACAAGGTCAAGGAGGCGACGGCGGGCAAGGGAGTCGACCTGATCGTCGACCAGGTCTCGGGGGGCGTCGCCAACCAGAACATGGAGGCCGCCGCCCTGCTGGGCCGCATCGTCAATGTCGGCCGGCTGGGCGGCATGAAGGGCGAGTTCAACTTCGACCTGCATGCGCTGAAGCGTATCGACTATATCGGCGTCACCTTCCGCACCCGCACGCCCGATGAGGTGCGCGCCATCGTCAAGGCGGCCCGCGCCGACCTGTGGCCGGCCATCGAGGCGGGCAAGCTGTCGCTGCCGATCGACAAGACCTACCCCCTGGCCCAGGCCGCCGAGGCGCTTGCGCACATGAAGGCCAATGCCCATTTTGGCAAGATCGTCCTCGTCGTCTGACGAGGACCCCCGAGGACATCCCATGAGCAAATCGATCAACCATCTCGCCACCGCCGACGGCCTGTTCTTCGGCAAGGGCGGACTGGATCAGCGCCGCACCGCCAAGATGGTCGACGAGGCGCTGGCGGGCTGCGACGACGGCGAGCTGTTCCTCGAATACGAGCAGAGCGAGAGCCTGGCGTTCGACGACGGCAAGCTCAAGAGCGCCTCCTACGACACCACCCAGGGCTTCGGCCTGCGCTCGGTCGCGGGCGAGGCGACGGGCTTCGCCCATGCCTCGGCGCTCGACGAGCAGGCGCTGAAGCGCGCCGTCGCCACGGTCAAGGCAGTGCGCGCCGGCAAGTCCGGCAAGCTCGATGAATCGCCGCGCGGCACCAACCATCTGCTCTATGCCGACGACAATCCGATCGACGGCGA
>DATHNU010000010.1:0-3900 GCA_035485695.1 Reyranella sp.
GCCATCTTCATAGGCGTCGCCGTCCTGCTGCTGCACGCATCGATGCTGCGGATCATCGAGTTGCAGAGGGCGCAGATCGGCATCGTCAAGGCGCTCGGCTTGGGGGGCGAGGCGATCGGCTGGCATTACGTGAAGTTCGCCCTCGTGCTTGCCGGAGCCGCAACCATGCTTGGGCTTCCCGTTGGCATTGCGCTCGGTTTCGGCGTGACCAGTATCTATGCCGAGTTCTTCCACTTCCCGTTCCTCCGCTATCGACCAGATATGCTGGCCGCAGTCGGCGTCGTCGCGGCCCTGGCCGCCGCCGCCGCTTTGGCGGCCGTGCATCCCGTGCGGCGCGCCCTGGCGCTTCGGCCGGCCGTCGCCATGTTGCCGGCAGCGCCGGTCGGCTATCGACGGGTCGCCGGCGAACGCTGGGCACGGCCCCGCGCGGCGCCGGCCTCCATGGTCCTTCGCCAACTCGGCCGGCGTCCATTGCGGCCCGTCCTCACGATGATGACCATCGCCTTCGCCGTAGGATTGCAGATCGCCACCCTGTTCAGCTTCGACGCGCTCGACGAGATGGTCGACGTGTTCTACGCCCGGGCGCAGCGCCAGGACGCAACGATCGTCTTTGTCGCGCCGCTGCCCGCCACGGTGCTCGCCGATCTCGCCCGTTGGCCGGGCGTGCACACCGTCGAAGGCATCCGTGATCTACCCGCGCGCCTCAGCGTCGCCGGCCGGTCGAGGCACCTCGTGGTCAGCGGCTTGCCGGCTGACGGCACGCTGCATCGCCTGCTTGATCGCGCCCTGCTGCCGATCGCCGTCCCCGCCGAGGGCATCGCGCTGTCGCGCACGTTGGCCGCGATCCTCGATGCCCGCGTCGGCGATCGCGTGACGGTCGACGCTGGACCCGGCCGCTCCTTCGAGCTGCCGGTCATGGCGATCGTCGAGCAATATATCGGCATGGGCGCCTATCTGGAGCTTGCCGCTCTCGACCGCCTGCTGGGCGGGGCACCGCTTGTCACCGGCGCCGAGCTGAAGCTTGCCGATGGCGATAGGTCAGCCCTCTATCGCATGCTCAAGGCCTCGCCCATTGTCGCGGGTTTCGTGCCGCGTGCGGCGACGGTGACGGCTTTTCGCGCGACCATGGCGCGGACGCTCACCATCATTCTTTCGTTCTTCGTGGCTTTTGCCGGTATCACCGCCTTCGCGATCGTCGACGCGACCGTCCGCATCGCGTTGTCGGAGCGGGTCCGCGAACTCGCGATCATGCGCGCGCTTGGCTTCGGCAAGGCGACGGTCGTGTTCATGCTGGCCGGCGAATTGGGTGTGGCCGTCGTGTTGGCATTGCCCTTAGGCGCCGTCGTGGGGCTTGGTCTCGGCCAGTTGATCGTGTCGAACCTCGACAACGACCTGTTCCATGTGCCGCTGGTCGTCGGCTGGCGCAGCTATGCCATCGCCGGTGGCACGGTGCTGGCGGCGGCGGCGCTCTCGTTCACGCTGGCCGCCCGCCGGTTGCGCGATGTCGATATTCCCGCGGTCCTGAGGGCAGGGGCGGCGTAGCGTATCGGGCGCCGCTGCGGATCCTACGCCGGTTGCGCCACCGCGCGCTGGCGTGACGGGAAGGGCGGGAAGGCGAGCGCGATCGCCACCGCGCCGAGGCCGATGCCGAACGAGCCGATATATAGCCAGCCGTAGCTGCCGGTGGTGTCGAAGATCCAGCCGCCGACGGCGGGGCCTAGCGCCATGCCGAGGCTCGAGAATACGGCAGCCGCGCCGAACACCGTGCCCATGATGCGCATCGGGAAATATTCGCGCGCGATCACGGCATAGAGCGGCATGACGCCGCCATAGATCAGCCCGAAGACGGCCGCGACGGCGTAGAACTCGCCGAGCTGGCGCACGAAGAAATAGGCGCCGGCGCCCAGCGCCTGCGCGAACAGCCCGATGACGAGCACGCGCTTGGCGCCGAACCGGTCGCCGGCCAGGCCGAACAGCAGGCGGCCGCCCAGGCCCGCCAGGCCTTCGACGCTGTAGATCGTGACCGCGGCCATGGGCGCGATACCGCAGGCGATGGCGTAGCTCACCGTGTGGAAGATCGGGCCCGCATGCGTGGCGCAGCAGCAGAAGTAGGTGGCCGCCAGCACGATGAATTGCGGCGAGCGCAACGCCTGTCCCGCGGTCATGCCGGGGTCGGCGGCGCCTGTATTGCCTGCCGCGGTCGCAACGGCGCCGTCGCCGGGCGGCACCGCGGGCGCGCGGCGCACCAGTAACGCCGTCGGCACCAGGACCACCCACGCCACCACGGCAATGACCAGCTGGGCGGTGCGCCAGTCGTAGGCCGTGATCAGCCAGCCCGCGAAGGGCGAGATGATCATCGGCGCCATCCCCATGCCGGCCGAAACGAGCGAAACGGCGAGGCTGCGGTTCTTCTCGAACCAGCCGGTCACCGTGGCCATTGTCGGTGCGAAGACAGCGCCGGCGGCGCCGCCCACGACGATGCCGTAGATGAGCTGGAATTCGAGCAGGCTGGTGGCACGGCTCGCCAGCGCCAGGCCGAGCCCCAGCAGGACTCCGCCAGTCAGCACGACGATGCGCGGCCCGAAGCGGTCGGTCAGCGCACCCCAGCCGAAGGCGGCGAAACCCATGGTCACGAAGACGATCGTCATGGCGCTCGATATGCCGGTGCGCGACCAGCCCGTCGCCTCGGACATCGGCGCCAGGAAGACCGCCAGCGAAAACACCGCGCCGATGGCGACGCATCCCATCAACCCACCGGCCGCGACCACGACCCAACCGTAATAGAGTTTCATCGGGGACTCCTCACAGGGTTGGAACGATACTTAACCTATTGGTTTAGTGATTGCAACGTGGGGCTTCTTCTCCTTTAGACGATCGGCGCGACCGAAAGGATTCCGTCTGGGGGTATTTTTTCCATCGTCCCGACCTTGAGCGTCGGGCGATCATCAGGCATCGACGTCGGACACATTTCCCCGGGAGATCGGCATGGCTGACGGCAAGGGACGGACGGCTCTCATCACCGGCGCCACCGACGGCGTTGGCCGCGTGGTGGCGCGCGCGCTGGCGCAGCAGGGCTGGCGGGTGCTGGTCCATGGCCGTGATCGCCCGCGCGGCGAGGCGCTGGTGCGCGAGATCGAGCAGGCAGGCGGCCGCGCCACCTTCCTGGCGGCCGATCTCGCGTCGCTGGCCGAGGTGCGCCGCCTGGCCGACGCGGTGAAGCAGCAGACCGATCGGCTCGACCTTCTGATCAACAATGCCGGCATCGGCAGCGTCGGCAGTGCGCCCGGGCGGCAGACCAGCGCCGACGGTCACGAGCTGCGCTTTGCCGTGAACTATCTTGCGGGCTTCCTGCTGACCCATCTGCTGCTGCCGCTTCTGAAGGCAAGCGCGCCGGCGCGCATCGTCAATGTCGCCTCGGCCGGCCAGCAGGCCATCGACTTCACCGATGTCATGCTGACGCGCGGCTACAGCGGCGGCGGCGCCTACCGCCAGAGCAAGCTGGCGCAGATCCTGTTCACCGTCGATCTCGCCCACGAGCTCGAGGGATCGGGTGTGATCGCCAATACGCTGCATCCCTCGACCTACATGAACACGACCATGGTCCGTCAATCGGGCACGACGCCGATCAGCACGGTCGAGGACGGCGCCGCGGCGATCCTCCAGCTCGCGGTATCGCCCGCCCTCGACGGCAAGAGCGGGCTCTATTTCAATGTGCTGCGCGAATCGCGCGCCGACCCGCAGGCCTATGACGCCGAGGCGCGGCGCCGGCTGCGCGCGCTCAGCCTGAAGCTCGTCGGACTGGAAGGGTAAAGCCGTCTTGATCGTCACGACCTTTCCCCGCGCCGTCCGCATCATCGAGCACACGACGATCCCCCTGAAGGACGGCACGACGCTCGCTGC
>DATHNU010000011.1:0-8687 GCA_035485695.1 Reyranella sp.
ATGATCGTAATGCATGTGGGTGATGATGACGTCCTTCACGGTCGCGGCCTGGACGCCCAGGAGGGCCAGGCCGTCGCTCGGGCTGCGCAGGAACGTGCGCTTGCGCTGCCGGGCCATGGCCTCGCTGAAGCCCGTGTCGACGACGAAGGTCCGCGCGGCATTGCGGATCAGCCAGACGAAGTAATCCATCGGCATCGGCGCATCGTGCGGATCGCCGCCGATGAAGTTGGCGCTGCGCGTGCCGTCGCGGGTCGCGTACTTGACGGCATAGACCTCGTAGGTTTCCCGGCTCATGGCAGCCCTCGTCGTGGTCGGCGAACGCCGCGGCGGTTGACGGCGGAGGGCGCGAACGCCCGGAAGGCGGCATCGACGATGCGGTCGATGAAATCGTTGGTCACCGGCTCGCCCGAAACCACCTTGCGGTAGTAGAGCGGCCCGTAGATCGCATCGAGGAAAAGGTCCGGGTCGGTGCCCGGCGCGAGTTCGCCCGCCTGGATCGCCCGGTGCGCCATCCGTCGCGTCTGCGCGCGCCGCGGCCGGGCGATCTGCTCGGAATAGGCCTGGCCCAGCGGCGGATCGGTCTGCTTGGCGCCGATCAACGCCAGGATCGATTGGCCCTGTTTGCCGTTCAGCAGGCGGATCGTGGCCTTGAGCTGGCGCTGGAAGCGCGTGCGGTAGCTGCCGGCGCGGGCGCCATCGGCGATCGGCGTCATGCGGGCCGAGACGCAGTCGAGGGCAACGGCCGCGCGGTTGGGCCACCAGCGATAGAGCGTGGTCTTCGCCACGCCGGCCCGCATCGCCACCGCCTCCATTGTCACGGCCTGGAAGCCGCCCTCGGAGAGCAGCTTCGCCGTCGCGGCCAGGATCTTCTTCTGCGCCGCGGCGCTGCGCGGCCGGCCGCGGCGAAGTGAGATGGCCGGCACTGCCTCCTCGATCCTCATGGCTAGGCCCCGGCTACTCGATCCGCGCGCCGGAGACGCGGACCAGCTCCTGCCAGACCGGCACCTGCGCCTCGATATAGGCGGTGAAGGCCGCGGGCGAGGCATCCGTGATCGGCATGAAGCCGAGCGGCTGCAGACGTTCGCGGTAATCCGGTTGCTGCGCCGCCCGCACGACGGCTGCCTGCGAGCGCGCCGTGATGTCGGTTGGCAAGCCGGCGGGGCCGTCGACCGAGTACCAGAACTCCATGTCCATGCCCGAGCCGGGCAGCAGCTCGTCCATGGCCGGCACGGATTCCAGCCCGGGCACGTATTCGACGCGCTTGGCGCTGCCCACGGCGAGGGCGCGCAGCCGGCCTTCGCGCACCGGCGGGATCAGGGCGGGGATGCCGTCGAACATCATGTTCACCGAACCCGCCAGAAGATCGTTCAGCGCCGGCGCCAGGCCGCGATAGGGCACGTGGGTGATGTCGATCTGCGCCGACTGCATGAGCTTGGCGAGGCTGAGATGGCTGATCGTGCCTTGGCCGGACGAGGCCATGACGATCTTGCCTGGTCTGGCCTTCGCGTCGGCGACGAACTCGGCGAACGTGCGCCACGGCTCCTGGGCGTTGACGACGAGCAGCGTGGTGCCGATCGACACGCGGCTCAAATGCGTGAAGTCCTTGATGGGATCGAAGGGAATGCTGCCGCCGTACAGGAATTTGTTGGCGCAGAAGATGGTGGCACCACCCAGGAAGAGCGTGTAGCCGTCGGGAGCGGAGCGCGCGACCACCTCGGCGGCGATGTTGCCGCCGGCGCCCGGCTTGTTGTCGACGATCACGGTCTGCCCGAGATCGGCCGACATGCGCTCGCCCAGGAGGCGCGCCACGAGGTCCGCCGCGCCGGCCGGCGGGAAGGGCACGACCAGGCGGATGGGCTTGGAGGGGAAGCCCTGCGCCCAGGCCGGCTGCAGCAGGGCCGGCGCGGCGAGGGTGCCCAGCAGCAAGCCGCGACGCCCGATCCTTGCCGGTGGCGCTGTATCCAACGCGCGCCGGATCATTGGTCTCTCTCCCTTTTCTTTAATTTTCATTCGCCTCCCCCGTAAGACGGGGGAGGCATGACTCGCGCGTGGTTCACTTCGCCTCGTCGGCGGCCAGCGCCTTCTCGAGGTCGGCCGGGTCGCACTTGATGGTGACGCCGGCCCGTTCGACCTGCAGCTTCATCGGCGAGCGGCTGTCGAGATCGTCCCAGCCGCGATTGCGCGCCTCGCTCATCTCCTCGAGCACGAGGTTGCAGAGGCGCATCGGCACGCCCAACTCACGTCCCAGGCCGACCGCCAGCGAGACGTCCTTGTGCGCCAGCCTGAGCGCGAAGTCCGGCGGCGAGTACTTGTCGACCAGGAACTGGCGGGGCAGGCCGTCGAAGGTGCGGCGTCGGCCCTGCGCGCCCTGGCGCACGGCCTTCCACAGCGCCGCCGGGTCCATGCCGGCCTTGGTGCCCATGGTGAAGACCTCGGCCAGCGCGGTCTGGATGGCGTAGCCCGCCATGTTGTGCACCAGCTTGGCGACCGTGGCGCTGCCGATCGGGCCGATATAGGCGGCCTGGTCGCCGATCGCATCGAGCACCGGCTTGAGCTTGTCATAGACTGCCTTGTCGCCACCGACCCAGATGGCGAGCTTGCCGCTCTCCGCGCCCTTCGGTCCGCCCGACACCGGCGCATCGAAGCCGAAGGCCTTCTTTTCCGCCAGCGCCGCATTGACCCGGCGCACCATCGCCTGGCTGTTGGTCGAGAGGTCGAAATAGGCCATGCCGGCATGCGCGCCAGCCAGCAAGCCATCCGCACCGAAGACGACCTTTTCCACTTCCGGCGGCCCGGGCAGGCTGGTGAAGACGATGTCGCACTGCTCGGCGACCGACTTGGGCGTGTCGGCCCACTCGGCGCCGTTCTCGAGATGGCGTTTGGCCGCGTCGCGGCGGATATCGGTCACCACCAGCTTGTATTGCGACTTCTGCAGACTGGCGGCCATGAAGGCACCCATGGTGCCGAGGCCAATGAACCCGATCTTCATGATCTCACCCCTTCGCCTTGTTCGCCTTGTCCTGGGCCTCGAACTCCTCCATCGCCGCGCGTACCGCGGCCACGGCCGTGGGTGCGCCGGCATAGACGCCGACATGCAGGAAGATCTCCTTGAGCTGCTCGCGCGTCAGGCCGTTGTTCATGCCCATGCGGATATGGGACTTCAGCTCCTCGGTGCGTCCCAGCGCCTGCAGCACGGAGATGGTGATGATGCTGCGCGTCATGCGCTCCAGCCCCGGCCGCGCCCAGGCCGCGGCAAAGCAATGCTCGAACAGGAACTGCCGCAGGTCGCGCGTCATCTCGTTCTGGGCGGCCTGGTCGAGCGCCGCCTGCGCCACCGCTGGCCCGCGCATCTCGAACCACACGTCTCGGCCGGTCTTGAACGCGTCAGTTTCGTCGTACGGGTATTGGGTCAAAGCATTCCCTCCTGTGTCGGTCCGGTTGTCGTGGAACGTCGCCACGCTGGCGTATCTCGCGCCGCCTCCTCCCAAGATCGCCAATCGTCGCTGGCTAGCCTCAGGTTAACACTACGCTACGTAGCGTCTCAATGAAGAGCCGCCGGCATGCGGAACGTCGCAGAGAAGCCTTCGCGCCGACGGGACGCCTCGATCGACACTCATCACGTCAGGTGCGTCCCGTTCACTCCGCGATCAGATCATGTAATCGCCGCCGTTCATGTTCATGGTGGCGCCGACATAGTACGAGCCCGCGTCCGAGGCGAGCAGCACCACGGTCGGAGCGACCTCGTCGACGTTGCCGAACCGGCCGATCGCCAGCTCGGCCCGCTTGGCGTCCCGCCAAGCCTGCGGGATGGCTTGCGCCAGCGGCGTGTTGATCGGGCCGGGGCAGATCGCGTTGACCGTGATGCCGTCGCGCGCGACCTCGTAGGCGAGCGCCCGGGTGAAGCCGATGACGCCCGCCTTGGCGGCGCAATAGTGGACCATCTGCGGCGCGCCCTTGTGGCCAAGCTGGGAGGCGGTGTTGATGATGCGGCCCCACTTCTTGCGCCGCATGGCCGGCAGGACCAGGCGCGTGCCGAGGAACACGCTGCGCAGATTGACCCGCATCATCTCGTCCCACATCTCGATTGGCATGTCGGCGAGAAAACTGATCGTGTCGATGCCGGCGTAGTTGCACAGGATGTCGACGTCGCCCAGCGCCGCCGTGATGGCGCCGAAGGCCAGCGCCATCTCGGCCTCGTCGCCGACGTCGGCGGCGGCGGAGAGGGAGCGCACGCCCAGCCGGGACGTGTCCTCCGCCACCGTTTTGGCGCCGGCGGCATTGCGGTCGACGATGCCGATGTCGGCGCCTTCGGCCGCCAGCGCGCCCACGATCGCCCGCCCGATGCCGCTCGCCCCGCCGGTGACGAGCGCCACTTTGCCGCTCAGCTTGCCCATGGTCCTGGTCCTTTCGTCCTGAGGATGGCTTTCGTCCGTTCCGCTCCCGGCGAGGACTAGGTGCTCCGTGTCGCAAGCGGCGCGAGATCACCCAGGATGGTCGGAATGAACTCGGCGACCGTGGGATGGATGTGCACGGCGCGTTGCAGGATCGTGTAGGGCGCCTTGGCGTACATGGTGTCGAGCACGCAATGGATCGCTTCATCGCCGCTCGTGCCCAGGAACGAAGCGCCAAGGATTTCCTTCGACTCCGCGTCGACGAGCACCTTCATGAAACCGTCGGTCTCGCCCTTCTCGAAGGCGCGCGAGACATCCGCCATGGCGATCTTGCCGACCAGCGCGCGACGGCCGCTGCGTAAAACCTCCGTCTCCGTCATTCCCACCCGGCCGAGTGGCGGGTCGGTGTAGAGCGCATAGGCGGGGATGCGATCGCTGACGCGCCGCCGATCGCCGTCGAGCAGGTTCGCTGCCACGATCTCGTAGTCGTTGTAGGCGGTGTGGGTGAAGGCGCCGCGTCCGTTGCAGTCGCCCAGTGCCCAGATGCCCGCCACGTTGGTCCGCAGTTCGTCATCGACCTCGATGTAGCCGCGGGCGTCCTGCCTGACCCCGGCACGGTCGAGTCCCAGATCGTCCGTGTTGGGCCGCCGTCCGACCGCCAGGAGCAGGTGCGACCCTCTGACCGCGGGAGCGCCCTCGGTGCAATCGAGCCCCATGACGATATCGCCGTCTTGTTTCGAGACGCTGATGCATTTCGCGTTCAGGCGGAGATCGACGCCCTCGCGGGTCAGGAACGCCGCAAGTTCCGCTGAAACATCTTCATCCTCGCGGCCCACAAGGCGCGGTCCCATCTCCGCGACCGTGACCGCGCTGCCGAAGCGGCGATACATCTGTCCGAACTCGAGTCCGATGTAGCTGCCGCCCACCACCAACAGGTGCCGCGGCAGGACATCGAGGTCGACCATCGAACTGTTGGTGAGATAGTCGATCCCGTCCAGGCCGGGCATGTCGGGCACCGTAGCCCGGCCGCCGACATTGATGAAGATGCGGTCGGCGCCCAGGATTTCCGAGCCGACCTCGACCTCGTGCGGCGACACGAAGCGCGCGTGGCCGCGATAGACGCTGGCATTCTCGAGGGTCGTGAGCGATCGCTCGACGCCGCTGTTGGAGAGACCGACAACGTGGTCTTTCCGCGCCTTGACGCGTCTCATGTCGACCTTGATCTCACCCCCGGTGCTGAAGCCGAAGTCGGCGCCGCGCCGCGCCAGATGGACGGCATGGGCGCTGGCAACCAGGGTCTTGGTGGGCGTGCATCCGGTATTGACGCAGGTGCCGCCGAAGCGATCGCGCTCGATGATCGCGACTTTCATGCCTGAGCCGGCCAGCCGCCGCGCCAGCGACGGCCCCGCTTGCCCGGTCCCGATAATGATCGCGTCGTAGTTGATCATCCCGCTCTCCCCTTCGTGTGCGCCGCGACGACTTCGTCGGTCGCGGCGAGCTTATACTGGGAAGCCCGGGCAATCAGGAGTGATGGGGCCGCTAGTGCCTGCCCACACGGCCGATGACCCGGACATAGGCCGACACCACCGCGAGATCCTGCTGCGAGAACGGGCTCCCGCCCATGGGCGGTATCACGCTCTCGTAGCGCGTGGGCTTCGGCACGCCCGCCCTCCGGCCGCGGGACGGCTTGCGACACCGTTGCGGCGGGCGCAGGCGTCGCCGCTGCCGGGGCGACCTTGTCGGAGCCATCGCCGGTGTAGGTGATGCGCCAGATCCGCCGATGACGTAGGAAGTGGCGACCGACGGCCGCCTCAGCGCGATGCCGCGGTGACCTCGTCGAGCGGACAGCTGATGGTGGCCGGGATCTCGCTGGTGACGGGGGGATCGGGATAGTACTGCGTGGTCTGCTGCACGCCTTGAGCTGCTGCTTCGCCTTGCAGCAGGCGGATGAGCTCGAGGGATTCGTCGAGCCCCGACGAGATGCCGCCGCCGGTCAGGCGGTTGCGGTCGAGATGAAACCGCGGATGACCGTCCGCGACCTTGACCTTGGGAAATCGCTGGAGGAGGCAGGGGATGAACGCCCAATGGGTGGTCACTGTGTAGCCGTCGAGCAGGCCCGCGGCGGCCAGCAGCAGGGCGCCTTCGCAGACCGATGCGACGTAGCGCGCGTTTTGGCTCTGCTTCACCAGGAATTTCAGGAAGGTGCGGTCGCGATCGTTCATCAGACGAACCAGCGCCTCGGGGGCTCCACCCGGCGTCCACAGGACCTCGCCCAACGGCGCATCGGCAAAGCTTTTGTCGACCAGCAGGGTGAGACCGCCGTTGCAGACGACAGGGCCGGCGGCCTGGGCAACGAGGCATACCTCGATGCCAGCCCATCGGAACATCTCGCAGGGACCGGTGACGTCGAGGAGATCGACGCCCTCGTAGACGGGAATAACGATCATGCCTCTCCGATACACGTATAAGACGAATATGTAAATATACTTCAATGGATGGTGGCGTGACGAACCATCGGCGGAATCCGTGGCGCCTTGCGTGATCATTGGCGAGCGGGCCAGTGACCTGCTGATAGTCGAGCCTGGGCTTGACGTAGTCTCGTCTCCTGCCGAGGAAAAGCGCAGCGTGCTTCCGCAAAGCGCACTCCTTGTGAACCGAGGAGTCACCCGCGTTCGTCCGCGGCGATAAATAGCGGACTGTTCAGCAACCTCGCAGCCGTTGGGGGCGTTCATGGGGGGCGGCCCACTCGCTCGGGACATTCGCCGGCGAATGACGGCCACGTCGCTTTCCGAAGGAAAATCCATGTTCCCCTTGTTTCGCCCGATTCCGCGGCTTGCTCCCGTGGTGCGTTCGCTTGCCATCGCGTCCCTGTTGGGCGCGACCTTCCTCGCCGGCTCACTCGGCCCCGTGGCCGCGCAGACTCCGACGGACAAACCCCCGGCTGCGGCGGCCGCCACCAGCAACAAGCCCGAGACGGTCGAGCAGCGCATCACGACGCTGAAGACCGCGCTCAAGATCACGCCGGACCAGGAAGCCAAGTGGGGCACCGTCGCCACGGCGATGCGCGACAATGCCAGCGCCATGGAAAAGCTGGTCCAGACCAAGCGCGCGATCGCGCCGGCCAGCATGACCGCGGTGGACGACCTCAAGACCTACGAGGAGTTCACCAAGGTCCGCCTTGACGGGCTGAAGAACCTGACCTCGGCTTTCAAGTCGCTCTACAGCGCGATGCCGGCCGACCAGCAGAAGAACGCCGACCAGGTGTTCATGACGTTCGGCAGCGCATCGGCGAAAGGCTAGGAGGCTCAAAATGACTTGCATCAAGCAGACCAAGGCCATCGCAGGCCTCGCACTGGGAGCGATGGTCGCTCTCGCCGCTCTGGCCAGCCCCGCCGACGCGCGCTGGAACGGCAACGGCCAGTACCAGCAAGACAATCGCCAGTGGCAGAACCACACCAATGGCTACAATTATCAGGCGCCGCCGGTGGTCTACAGCACGCCGTACAATTACGGCTACCAGCCGCCGCCGGTGGTCTACGAAGGCGGCGCGCCGAGCATTTCGATTCAATTCTAGGCGGGCTCGATCGTGCAGGGAAACGGCGGGCACTTTCAGCCCGCCGTTTTCGTGCGCGTCGACCCGATCTGCTCTCGGCTTTTTGCTGGATCATCCTCGCAACGGAGAATCGCCATGGCCAAGCGTCCGCCGGTACCGCCGGCAAATCGAAGCCCCAAAGGCCCCGGCTCCGATCCCAAGATCACGCCCGACGACAAGCAGCGGGACGATCCGAACGCCAATCAGCGCGAGCAGGGCGATCACGCCAATGTCAGCCAGAACACGACCAACCGCGGCCATCATCAAGGCAAGGGTTAGCGCGGCGAGCTGCGGTCGCAGGGGCCCCGGTCGAGACGACAGGCCGGTGTCATCTGCGATGGCGCTCGCGACGAGACCATCTTTCACGACCGAGGGCCGTCGCTCAAGCGGCAGGTTGAACCGGGCGCGCCCTGGAGTCCGCCGGCGAGCCACCGGCGCTGGACGATCGGACGGAAGCCACCGGCCTGCTACAGCGCCGTCCAGACGAGGACGGCGAGCAGCATGAGGACGACGATCGGCGGCACCGCGTGGACATATTCGCGGTGATAAATGACGGTGGCCGCCGCCGCGACCATGACGGCACCGCCCAGCCCCGCGCCCCACAAACGAGTGACCGTCATGGCGAGAAGAATGGCCGTGGCGAGTTCCAGCGCGCCGGTGACGAAGTGGAACCAGTCAGGATAGCCCCAGCGCTTGTATTCGGC
>DATHNU010000012.1:0-4962 GCA_035485695.1 Reyranella sp.
GTCGTCTTCTCGTTGGCGATCTTGAACAGGTTCTGGTTGGGGATGACGATCAGCGTGTCGACCACCTTCTCCAGCTCCAGGATGCCCTGCTCGGCCGACTGCATGCGGCGACGGCCCTCGAAGTGGAAGGGCTTGGTGACGACGCCGATGGTGAGGATGCCCTGCTCGCGCGCCGCCGCGGCGATGACCGGCGCGGCGCCGGTGCCGGTGCCGCCGCCCATGCCCGCCGTGACGAACACCATGTTGGCGCCGTCGAGCAGCTGCAGGATCTCCGGCAGCGCTTCTTCCGCCGCCTGCCGGCCGACCTCGGGCCGCGCGCCCGCGCCCAGGCCTTGCGTGATCGTGATACCAAGCTGGACGCGGCGGTCGGCCAGCGACTGGCCGAGCGCCTGCGCGTCGGTGTTGGCGACGATGAATTCGACGCCCTCGAGGGCGGCGCTGATCATGTTGTTGACGGCGTTTCCACCCGCGCCACCGACTCCGACGACGGTGATACGCGGCTTAATCTCGGACTCCGTCTGAGGGAGACTGAGGTTGATTGTCATTAGGCACTTCTCCACGCAAACGAGGGGGGTATCTGCTCGGAGCGACGGCGCGGGCCGTTTTTGGAGAGACCCTTCGCCACCACCGGCTTTTCTTGCTTCTTATCAACTGCCTGTAGGGATTGCCGATCCCTACACAACATATTGCCTAAAAGTTTTCCCTAATCCAACTGCCAATGCGCCCAATTCGTCCTGACGGCGCTTCCGTCGCCACCGGTTGTGCCTGGGCAGCGGCATGGTGGTGCATTGCGAAGGCGAGCAAGCCCGCGGCCGCCGAAAAGGCCGGCCCGCCGGTGGAATCCGCAAGTCCCGCCAGTCGCAAGGGCCCGCCGATGCGGACTTTCTTGTTGAGGATGGCGGCCGCGACCTCGGGCACACCGTCGAGCTGGCAGGCGCCGCCGACAATGACCGCGCGACCGCCGGCCAACTTATCCACACCGCTGGCTTCGAGCCGATTGCGCACCAGCTCGAACGTCTCCTCGATCCGCGGACGGATGATACCGACCAGGATCGACCGCGGGATGTGGTTGGGCCGCGTGCGGTCCTCCTCGCCGATCAGCGGCACGTCGATAATATCGTACTCGTCGTTGGGCTTGGCGACGGCGCGGCCGATCTGGGTCTTCATGCGGTCGGCATGGGCAAGCGGGGTCGACAGCCCGCGGGCGATGTCGCGGGTGACGTGCTCGCCGCCGACCGGGATGGTGTCGACGTGCACGAGATGGCCCTCGTAGAAGACCGCAATCGAGGTCGTGCCGCCACCCATGTCGATCAAGGTGACGCCGAGGTCGCGCTCGTCGGAGACCAGCGAGCTCAGGCCCGAGGCGTGGGCCGCCACCACGCGCTCGGCGATCTCGAGATGGGCGCGGCGCACGCAGACCTGCAGGTTGCGCATCGCGCCGCTCGCCGCCGTGACCAGGTGCACGTCGACGCTCAACCGCTCGCCGAACATGCCGCGCGCGTCGCGCACCGGCGTGCCGTCGACCGAGTAGCCGATCGCCTCGGAATGGATGATGTCGCGGTCGGCCGTCTCGGCCGGCAGGTGGATGTGGGTCTGCACGCGCCGCACGTCGCGCTCGCCGATCTCGTGATGGCCGATCGCGACATCGAGGCTCTGATTGTGCGAGGCGGCCGAGCCGCCGCTCACGCCAACGATGACCTCGCGTACGTGTTCGCCGCACATCTCCTCCGCCGTCGACACCGCCGACGAGATGGCGCGGGTGGCGGCCTCCATGTCGACGATGTTGCCCGAACGCATGCCCTGGGCCGGCTGGTGGCCGATGCCGACCACGCGCAGGCCCTGTCCGTCGACGCGCGCCACGAAACAAACGACTTTGCTGGTGCCGATGTCGAGTGCTGCAATCACGCCGTTTCTTGTCTTCGCCACGATGTTCCCCCGTCGCTACGCGTACACTTCAGGTCTCACTATACATCACGCCGGCCCGGACGCCGCTTCACCCGCGCTGCGTTTCTTGAGGTAGAGCTTGTCCGGCAACCTGAGATCGACGACGCCGAACTCGCGCGACAACAATTTGTGTTGTGTATCGAGGACGGCGAGCTGCTTGAGGGCGGCGACTGCATCCTCTTCCGGCAGCCAGATTTCGACACCGTTGGTCAGGATCAGGTTCCACCGCCGCTGGCCAACCCACACGGCGGCACGCAACTGGCGGGCGACCGTGGGCTCGTAGGCCAGCAGCAGCAGCAGTTCGCCGACATGCTCGGGGGCGCCCGCGCCGCCCAGCAACAGCAGCGTCTCGGCGCCTGGCGGCATGCGGCTGGCGCGCACCGTGCGGCCGTCGGTGTCGATCAGCGTGTATTCCGCGCCGTTTTGCCAGATGGCGACGGCGCGGCGCTCCTTCAGCGTGACGTAGAGCGTGTCGGGCAGGCGGCGCTCGACGGTGGCGCTCTCCACCCAGTCGATCGCCTCGAGCCTCTGGCGCGAGGCCTGCAGGTCGACGCCGAGCAGGGAATCGCCTGGCTTGACGTCGAGGGCAGCCAGGATGGCGCTTTTCTCGACATAGTCGCGGCCCTCGACCGTGACGTCGGTCAGCTTGAAGGGCGTGATGGCGCCGACGATGCTGCGCCCGACGGCATCGAGCCGGTTGCGCGCCTCGACCAGCCAGCCCTCGTGCCACGCCCACCAGCCGCCGGCACCGCCGCAGCCCAGCAACAGGACGACAAGGCCGAGCAGCATGGGCTGGCGCCACAACGGACGCACGGTCTTGTTGCGGATCGGACCGCGCTTCTTGCGCCGGTCGTAGTCGCGGCGCTGGCCGGGGATCTTCTGGGGAGCCGCGCTCATGTCGGGTGCCTCGCGTGATCGACCATCCAGGTCATGAGCTCGGGCCACGAGATGCCCGCCCATCTGGCCTGTTCCGGCGCGAGCGACAGCGGCGTCATGCCGGGCTGGGTGTTGAGCTCGAGAATGACCAGTCCGGACGTGCCAGACCTGGAATCGTCCCAGCGCAGATCGGCGCGGGTAAGGCCGCTGCAGCCCAGCGCCTGGTGGGCGGTGAGAGCCCACTGCTTGGCAAGTTCGTAGACCTCTTCCGGGATCGGCGCCGGCACCAGATGCTCGGTGATGCCGTCGGTATATTTGGCCTCGTAGTCGTAGAAGCGCGTGCGGGGGCGCAGTTCGGTGACCGCGACGGCGCGATCGCCCATCACCGCGACGGTGAGCTCACGGCCGGGCACGAACTTCTCGACCAGGACCTTCTCGCCGAATGCGGCTTCCGCCAGCTCGACAGCGGCGAGGTTGTCGCCTTCACGCACGATATGCACGCCCACGCTGGAACCCTGATCGATCGGCTTTACCACATATGGCCGCGGCATGGGATCACCCGATGCAAGCGCGTGACGCTCGATCACCTTGCCCTGGGCGACACGCAGGCCGAGCGACGTGAAGACGTGACGCGCCATCGGCTTGTCCATGGCGATCGCCGAGGGCAGTACGCCGGAATGGGTGTAGGGCACGGCCAGCACTTCGAGCACGCCCTGGATGCAGCCATCCTCGCCGTACTTGCCGTGCAGGGCGTTGAACACGACGTCGGGGCCCCCGCCGCCCACCGGGCGCAGGAAGTCGATCAGGGCACGCAGGTCGCGCTTGACGTCGTATTCGACAACATCGTGCCCGCCTTCGCGCAGGCCCTCGGCGCAGGCCTTGCCGCTCACCAGCGAGACCTCGCGCTCGGGCGACCAGCCGCCCATGAGGACTGCGACCTTGCGCATCATCCCGGTACTCCGATGCGGCGGATTTCCCAGTCGAGGCGCACGCCGCTGTTGTCGAGCACCCGCCGCCGCACCTCCTCGCCCAGCGCCTCGATGTCGGCGGCAGTGGCGCCGCCGAGATTGATCAGGAAGTTGCAGTGCTTTTCGGAGACCTCGGCCTCGCCGATGCGCAGGCCGCGGCAGCCCGCCTGGTCGATCAGCTCCCAGGCCTTGTGGCGAGGCGGATTGGCGAAGGTCGAACCACCGGTGCGGCTGCGTGGCTGGGACTCGGCGCGTGCCGCGTCGATCTCGCTGATACGTCGCGCAATGGCGAGCTGGTCACCGGGCGCCGCCCTGAGGCGCGCCGAGGTGAAGATCCAATCGGCGGGGGCCGCGCTGTGACGGTAGGACAGGCCGAGCGCCGCCGGCGTCACGGTGAAGGTGCGGCCGGCCCGGTCGACGGCCTCGGCCGAGATCAGCACTTCGGCCAGCTCGCTGCCATAGGCGCCGGCATTGGTCGGGAAGGCACCGCCGATCGTGCCGGGGATGCCGCTCAAGAATTCCAGCCCGGCCAGCGCGTGGTCGCGCGCCGTCAGCGCCACGTTGAGATCGGGCGCACCAGCGCCCGCCACCAGGTCGTGGCCGTCGACGGCGATTGCGGTGAAGCCGCGCATCAGGCGGATGACCACGCCCTTAACGCCGCCGTCGCGCACCAGGAGGTTCGAGCCGACCCCCAGTACGGTGACCGGCACGTCGGCCGGCAGCGCCTTCAGGAAAGAAGCCAGATCCTCGGCATCGGCCGGGCGGAACAGCAACTCGGCCGGGCCGCCGGTACCGAACCAGGTCTGCGGGCCGAGCGGCGCATCGGCGGTGAGCCGGCCGCGCGGCTTGGGCAGCCGATCAATCAGATGAGGATGCGAGGTGGCGAGCGCCATCATGCCGCCGAGCCGCTGTTGAAGGGGCCGCCAGGGTCGTTGGCGATGGCGCGCGGGCCGGCATGCTCGGCCGCCATCTGCTGGATCTGGCCGGGCAGCGCGTGCGCCCAGGCGGTGATGTTGCCGGCCCCGAGAAAGACCACGACATCGCCCGGCCGCGCCATCTGCCAGATCAGGCCAGGCAGGTCGCCCGGCGCGTCGAGCGGCGTGACGTCGCGATGGACGCGGCGCACCAGGTTCACCAGCATATCGCGGTTCACGCCCGCGATCGGCGTCTCGCC
>DATHNU010000013.1:0-2252 GCA_035485695.1 Reyranella sp.
CGACACGGTGCAGGCGATCATCGGTGCGCGCATCGATAGCCGGCCGGAAGTCGAGAAGTCGGTCCTGCAGACTGCTGCCGTGATCGGCCGCGAGTTCGCCGTGCCGATCCTGGCCCGCGTGGTTGGCGGGCTGGCGTCGGCGCTCAGCCACGTCCTGCACCGCCTGTCGAGCGCCGGACTGGTTTACGAAAGCAGCACCAGCGAGGGCATGTTCGCCTTCCGCCATCCGATGGTGCAGGACGTGGTCTACCGCTCGATCCTGTCGGAGCGCCGCCGCGGCCTGCACGCCAGCATTGCCGCCGAGCTGGACAAGACCCTGCCCGATCCCAACGGCGCGCAGGCTGGATTCATCGCTTATCACTGGGAGGAGTCCGGCAACGCCATGCAGGCTGCCTCCTACAACATGAAGGCCGCGACCTGGCATGGCACGCGCGACCCGGCCCAGGCGCTCGACGCCTGGAAACGCGTGCGCCGCCTGCTGATCGACCTGCCGCTGGAGGGAGCGGCACAATATCCGCTGCTGATGGCGAACGGCCAGATCGTCAACCTCGCGTGGCGCGAGGGCGTGACCGCCGCCGACGCCCAGCCCTATTACGCCGAGGCGCTGGAGATCGCCCGCGCGCTGGGCGACATGCGCGCCGTCACGCTGGTCACCGCGGCCTACGGAAGGGTGCTCGCGGCGAGCGGCTCGGCCGTCGATTATGTCGCCACGGTGAGCGACGTGCTGGGCCAGGTCGACGACAAGCGCGACGCCAGCCTGAAAGTCGTGTTGACCGCCATCCTGTGCCATGCGCTGCGGCTCGCCGGCGACCTGCCGCATGCACTCGCGGCCAACGACACCGCGCTCGCCCGCCTGCACGAGGTCGCCGAGGCTGACCAGCAGACACTGGGCTTCAACGTCGGCGTCTGGGTCAAGGGCATGCGCGGGCAGATCCTGGCCATGATGGGCCGCGCCGAGGAGGCCCGCCTGCTGCTCGACGCGCTGATCGCCGCCGACGAGGCCACGGTCGACCTGCTGCACCGCCTGCTCGCGCATGCCACCCACGTCGACATCGCCTGGAGCCTGGGCGACGTCGCGCTGGCCAGCCAGCACAGCGAGCAGGTCATGCAGCTCGCCGAAAGAAGCGGCAATCCCTACCTGCTGGTCTATGGCCGTGGCTATGCCGGCCTCGCCCAGGCGATGCGCGGCGACTATGCCGGAGCCACGACGACGCTGAGCGACGCGCTGGCCTACGCCCGCCAGCGCAATGCCGGGCTGGAGAACGAAGCCCGCCTGCTCGCCGACCTCGCCCATGTGCAGCTGCGCGCCGGCCTTCCCGAGCGGGCCCGCGCCACCGCTGAGGAGGCGGCCGTCGTGGCGCGCCGGCGCGGCGCGAAAGTGTGGCTCGCCTATGCCGAATGGCTGAATGGCGGCCCCGAAGCACCGGCCTTCACCGCGCTGATCGACGCCACCGGCGCCGACCTGCTGAAACGCCTGCCCCATCCCCGGGGCTGAACGGCAGCCAGCGGAGGCTGGTGGGGTAGGCGCAGCTGCTTGCGACGGGAGTATGCTGACTGGGTCGGCCGTCAGCCCGGCATCTTGTCGATGAAGCCCACGATGTTCGCCAGCTTGCCGTCGGCCGACAGCGTGGCGAAATCGACGCCCTCGACGACCGACGGCCCCGACGCCGGGCCGAGCGACCAGGCGAAGCGCACGGCATCGTTGTGGCTGTCGACCTTGGAGATGCGCCGGAGCACGAAGCCCGGGAACTTGGCCTGCACGCCCGCCAGCATGGCGTCGAGGCCGGCCTGGCCGTCGCTCACCATCACCGGATCGCGATAGCGCGCGTCCGCGGCACAGGACGCGGCGAGCGCCGACTTGCGCTTGCCCGGGTCGGTCTCGTTCCAGCTTGCGACATAGGACTCGACGACGGATTCGATGTTCGACATGACACTCTCCTTCTGATGTGACATCGGAAGGAGAGCGCGAATCGGAGCGGCAGGCGATTTCCTCGAAGGTAATGAGCGGCACCGATACAGTGTCATCGGACCGCGGGCCTCCAGGCCCGCTCATGGCTGGGAGCGCGCCACTCCAGTGGCGCTCATACTCATTTGGACCGCGAGCAGCTTGCCCTGAGCTTGCCGAAGGGTCCCGCTCGCTCATGGTCATGAGCGAGCCGAAGGCTCGCGGTCCGAAAGACCATGAGCGTCACTGGAATGGCGCGCTCCCAGCAAAGACGGCTACGCCGGGTCGAGCCAGTCGAGCGTCTCGA
>DATHNU010000014.1:0-6957 GCA_035485695.1 Reyranella sp.
CGCCAGCCAGCTCTCGCTGGAGAAGCGCTCGGCCGAGGACCTCACCAAGGACGTAGCGCGGCTCACTCTGCTCGCTCGCCAACTCCAGGCGGAGCGCGAGAAGCTCACCGCCGACGCCGCCAGCGCTCAGGCCGAGCGCGACCGGCTGGCGGCGATGCTGAAGGACGCCACCCAGCAGATCGAGGTCAAGACCTCGCAGACCACCGACATGCAGAAGGAGATCGAGCGCCAGAAGCTCGAGCTGACGCGGCAGGCGGCGGCGCTGGCAATAGCCAACAACGAGAAAGGCAAGCTGTTCGACAATCTCACCGAGCAGGAAAAGCTGACGGCCGAGCAGAAGGCCAGCGTCGTGCGCCTTACCGCCGAGCTGCAGTCGATCAAGGACGAGCTCGCCAAGCTCAGCGCCGCGCTCGAGGCCGCCGACGTCAAGGCCAAGCAGCAGCAGGCGCAGATCTTCGACCTCGGCCAGCAGCTCAACCGCGCGCTCGCCAGCAAGGTCGAGGAGCTGGCGCGCTACCGCTCGGAATTCTTCGGCAAGCTGCGCGAGGCCCTGGCCGGCCAGCGCGACGTGCAGATCGTCGGCGACCGCTTCGTCTTCCAGTCCGAGGTGCTGTTTCCCTCGGGCTCGGCCCAGTTGCAGCCCGGCGGCGAAAAGCAGCTCGCCAGCGTCGCCCAGCGGCTGATGGAGATCGGCGCACGGATCCCCAAGGACATCAACTGGGTCCTCCAGGTCGACGGTCACACCGACGACAAGCCGATCAACAACGTGATCTACCCGTCGAACTGGGAGCTGTCGGCTGCGCGTGCGATCGCCGTCGTGAAATTCCTGCACAGCGAGGGCATTCCCAACGACCGCCTGGTCGCCGCGGGCTACGGCGAATACCAGCCGCTGTCGACCATGGACAGCGCCCGCAATCGGCGTATCGAGCTCAAGCTCACCAGCCGGTAAAGTCTGTTTCGCTTGTATCGCGCCGTGTTGACAGCGCTGACCAATATTGTGGCGAATGCTTCCCGACTCTTTCGGGAACGTAGGCACCATGTCCGTCTTCCAACCGCGCCTGCATAGCGCCACTGCCGCGTCCTTACAGAAGCCCGAGTCGCTTCAGTTCGGCTGCCATTTCCGCCGGCATGTCGGCAGTGTCGCCCTTCGAAAGGTCAGGCGGAACGCGTTCCTCTTCGAAGTAGCGCCAGCCCTGGAAGGCCTTGCAGGTGCGCGGTGCGGTCGGCACCAAGGGACGCTTGACCTTGATTCGACAGAACTTCTTGCCGTTGTCCTCGTCGAAATCCTCCTCGAAGCCGACCAATTCCTGGCGGCAGCGGATGACCCCGCGCACCACCCAGTAGAGCGAGCCGCCGGCCAGCAGTTCGTCCGCCCGCCGCGGCGTGTTTCGGGTGTAGACCCAGTGCGGAGATCGCGGAGTCTGGCGGCGCTGCTTGCGCCGCGCCGCCTGGACTGTCTTCATGTGGGCGAGGTCGTTGACGCCGACCGCCAGCTTGATCAAATGCAACGCCATCGTTCGCGCTTAGTACGCGCGGCGCCGCCACTCAAGCGATGCCTATCCACAGCACGTCCGACGGCGTGGTATGTGCGCAACAGCGATAGAAGATTCTCAACTCATCCGTCAGACTCCACAGTGTTTACACAATCTCAAGTATAGTGGTCGTCGCTTTCCGCGGGGGTACTTATGAATAGGTCGACACTGCCTGCCCTGGTCGTGGCTCTCATGTTGGGATCGGGTATCACAGGCTATCTCATTGGAAAGCCCGGCGACTCCGTCGATCAGATACCACCGGCCTCGCGAACGGCCACAACGACCCCGCCGGCAGCTGCACCGCCGGCTCCTCCGCCCGCAGCTACCTCCGCAGCTCCAGCGGCGACTCCGACGCCGGCACGATCGATGGCGCCCACGCCGGCCGCCCAGCCGGCGGCCGCCCCCAACGAAGCCTTCGCCTATCGCCGTGTCGCCATCGACAGCAGCCGGCCCGAGGCCGAGGCGTGCCTTTCCTTCAACAAGCCGCTGGCGACTGGCGACGTAAAATATGCCGACTACGTGCGCATCACGCCGGAAGTGAAGTCGGCGTTGCGCGTGGTCGACGACCGGCTCTGCATCGGCGGCCTGACCTACGGCCAGGATTACAGCGTGCGGATGCTGGCGGGCTTCCCGGGCAGCAACGCCGCCAAGCTCAATGACGAAATGAAGGTCGACGTGGCGCTAGGCGCCCGCCCGGCCGTCGTCACCCTACCGGGCAAGGGCTTCATCCTGCCACGCGGCACGACGGTCGGTCTGCCGATCACCACCATCAACGTCTCCAAGGTCGGCATCGAGGTCTACAGGGTCAACGAGCGCGCGATCGACAGTTTTGCCAACGATCGCTACGACGCGAGCTTTCCCGGCTCCGCGCCGGTCACCGAATCATGGTCGCTGCGCGGCTGGCTGAACGGCACCAACGGCGTCCGCCAGTGGCGCGGCACGATGGAAGTGCGCAGCCCGCCCAACCAGCCGGTAGTCACGGCCTTCCCAATCCGCGAGACGATCAAGGATTGGAAGCCGGGCGCCTATTTCGTCGTAGTGTGGAACGCCGCCAAGCCGCCGTCGCGCAGCTTCGACGATGACGATGACGATTCCTCGGGCGGTTCGGCGGCCGGCATGTGGGTGATGGACACCGACATCGCCCTGACCAGCTTCACCGGCCAGGACGGGCTCAATGTCTTCGCGCGCTCTCTGCAAAGCGCCCAGGCACTGGCGGGCCTCGAGGTCGTGCTGCTGACGCGCGGCAACGAGCCCGTCGCCAAGGCGATCACCGCCGCCGACGGACGCGTCAATTTCGCCGCCGGGCTCCTGAAGGGCCGCGGTGCGGCGGAGGCTTTCGCCGTGATGGCGTCGGACGCCAGCAAGCAGGAGTTTGCCCGTCTCGAACTCAGCAAGGCGGCGTTCGACTTCTCCGACCGCGGCATCTCCGGCCGCGACCAGCCCGGCCCGGTCGACGCGTTCCTCTATACCGAACGCGGCGTCTACCGCCCCGGCGAGAGCGTGCAGCTCATGGCCATGCTGCGCGACAACGCCGCCATCGCGCTTGCCAACATGCCGGTGACGCTGATCGTCAAGCGGCCGGACGGTACCGAGTTCACGCGCTTCACCCACGCCCTGCAAGGCTCGGGCGCGCTGTACCAGCAGATCGACCTGCCGAAATCCTCGCGTCGCGGCCGATGGTCGGTGAACGCCTACATCGATCCCAAGGGCGCATCGGTCGGGCGCGTCGAATTCTCGGTCGAGGATTTCGTGCCGGAGAAGCTCAAGGTCGAGCTCACCCCCGACCAGCCGATCCTGCATCCCGGCCAGGTCAACAGCTTTGCAGTGGCCGCCGACTTCCTCTACGGCGCGCCGGCGTCGGGCCTCACGGTCGAGGCCGACATGCGCGTCACTATCGACGACCAGCCGTTCGCCGACTTCGGCAAATATTCGTTCGGCTCGGAGAACGAGCGCAAGAAGTTCGAGCCGCCCTTCATCACGCTCACCGCGCCCGATACCGACCAAGCCGGCAAGTCGCGCCTCGAATGGGGCGGCGACCAGGTCAAGGACACGGTGCTGCCGCTGCGCGCCCAGCTCCAGGCCCGCGTGTTCGAGCCCGGCGGCGGCCGCGCCACGCGCGCCGACAAGACGGTGCCGCTGCGCAGCCGCGACGTCTATCTCGGCATCCGTCCGACCTTCGAGGGCCGCTATGCCAGCGAGGGGGCGCTGACGGAGTTCGACATCGTGGCGGTCGACGCCACCGGCAAGCAGGTCGCCCGGCCAGCGGTCGAGTACCGCATCGAGCGCATCGACTATAACTACCAGTGGTATCAGGTCGACGGGAAATGGCGTTGGCAGTCGACGCAGAGCGAACGACTGCTCACCAGCGATTCGCTGGCGCTCAAGGCCGATCAGCCGACACGCCTGTCGCGCCAGCTCGACTGGGGCGAGTACAAGCTCACGATCGTCGACAATGAGAGCCGCGCGCTTAGCAGCCTGTCGTTCTATGTCGGCTGGTACGGCGGCAGCGGCGTCGAGGAGACGCCCGACACGCTGCGCGTCGCAAGCGACAAGCAGAACTACACGCCGGGCGAAAGCGCACGGCTGCGCATCGAGCCGCCCTTTGCGGGCGAGGCGCTGGTCGCCATCGCCACCGACCGCATCGTGGCCACCTACCCCGTGCAGGTGCCTGCCGGCGGCACCACCTTCGAGGTACCGATCAAGGCCGAATGGGGCGCCGGCGCCTACGCGCTGGTCACGGCGTGGCGGCCGCTTTCGGCGCCGGCCGACCGCACGCCGACCCGGGCCATCGGCGCGGCGTGGCTGGGCATCGATCCCGCCCTGCGCACGCTCGGCATCGAGATCGGCGCGCCCGAGAAGGTAACGCCGCGCCAGCGCATCGAGGTGCCCATCAAGGTCGCCAACCTGCAGAACGAGGAGGCGTTCATCACCCTTGCCGCCGTCGACGAGGGCATCCTGCAGCTCACGCGTTTCAAGCTGCCCAATCCGGCCGACTATTACTTCGGCAAGCGCAAGCTCGGCATCGCCATGCGCGACGACTATGGCCGCCTGCTCGACGCCAATGTCGACGATCTCGGCCGCATCCGCACCGGCGGCGATTCGGGCGACATCGGCGGCCTCGACGTGGTGCCGACCCGCACCGTCGCCCTGTTCAGCGGCCCGGTGAAGCTCGATGATAAGGGCGAGGCCAAGATCGCGCTCGATATCCCCGACTTCATCGGCCAGCTCAGGATCATGACCGTGGCCTACGCCAAGACGCGCGTCGGCTCGGCCGAGAAACGCATGTTCGTGCGCGACGCGGTGACCGCGGACGTGGTCCTGCCGCGTTTCCTGGCGCCCAAGGACCGCGGCCGCGTGGCGCTATCGCTGCACAATGTCGACGGCCAGGCCGGCGACTATCGCGTGACCCTGGAGGCGACGGGTGCGGTCGCGCTCGACCGGCCGGTCGCCGAGACACGCAAGCTGGCGACGAACCAGCGCGAGCTTTTAACCTGGGATCTCAAGGCAGGCGATGTCGGATTCGGCAAGGTCGCCGTCGCGGTCGAAGGGCCGGGCAACTTCGCGGTGCGACGCGAATGGGACATCCAGGTCCGCTCGGCGCAGACGCCGACCGCGATCGACACCGTCTCGCAGCTCGATCCACAGCGCGAGCTCACGGTCGACCGCAACCTGACCGCCAGCTTCGCACCCGGCACCTCGGTGGTGAGCGTGGCGCTGTCGCGCATTCCGGGCATCGACGTGCCCGGCCTGCTGCGCGCCCTGGACAAGTACCCGTACGGCTGCATCGAACAGACGACCAGCCGCGCCCTGCCCTTGCTCTACTACAACGACGTGGCGCTGCTGGGCTACGGACCGTCCGATCCGCGGATTCCGGATCGCGTGCAGGAGGCGGTCTATCGCGTCGTCGACATGCAGCTTCCCGACGGCTCGTTCGGCATGTGGGGACCCTACGCGCCGGCGGCGGAGTGGCTGCAGGGCTACGTGCTCGACTTCCTGTTGCGCGCCCGCGACCAGTCGATGGCGGTACCCGCCGCGTCGCTGCAGCGCGGGCTCACCTGGCTCAACCGCAACATCGAGAAGCTGCAGCCCAACGCCCAGGCCTATGGCTGGTACGTGCTGGCCAAGGCCGGCCTCGCCGATCCCGGGCGGATCCGCTACTTCCAGGACACGAAGTCCGCCGACATCACGGGCGGGCTCGCCTGGGCGCAGCTCGCCGCAGCCCTGAACCATGTTGCCGAGCCCGGTCGCGCGCGGCTTGCCTTTGCACTGGCCCGCCAGCACATCGACCAGCCCAGCCCTGGCGAATATTACGGCACGCCGCTGCGCAACCGCGCCGCGGTCCTGGCGCTGGCGACCGAAGCCGGTGGCCGTGAGGGACTCGCCGAAGTCGTCAATGAGGTGCGCGAGCGGATGGTCGCCAGGATCGACCGGACGACGACCCAGGAGCAGGCCTGGCTGTTGATGGCGGCGAGGGCGATGAGCGCCGGGGGCGAGCTCGCCTACTCGGTCGATGGTGACAAGCGCAAGGCGGCCACCGAGCCGGTCGTGCTCAATCCCGACCAGGCCGCGATCGCGCGCGGCATGCGCGTGACCAACGACGGCGAGCGGCCGGTATGGCTGCAGGTGACGGCGCGTGGCGTGCCGATCGAGCCGCTGCCTGCCGCCTCCGAAGGGCTGAGCGTCCGGCGCCAGTTCCTGACGCTCTCGGGTGAGCCCGCCAATCTCGCGCGGCTGCGCCAGAACGAGCGGGTGATCGTGTCGATCGACGGCCGCAACGTCGATGGCGGCTACCATGAGGTGGCGCTGCTCGACCTGCTGCCGGCCGGCTTCGAGATCGAAACGGTGCTGAACGAGGACACGGTGAAGTCGTTCCCCTTCCTGGCGAAGCTCTCCGACACGCGCATCGCCGAGGCGCGCGACGATCGCTTCTTCGCCTCGTTCAACCTCGGGCGGCGCAGCTATCGCAGCTGGTATGACGACCCGGCGGATACCTACACCAACGCCTTCCACGTCGCCTACATCGTGCGCGCCGTAACGCCGGGCAGCTTCGTGCTGCCGGCGGTGAACGTCTCCGACATGTACGCCCCGCGCGTCTATGCCAGGAGCGGCATGGGCAACGTCGCGATCGCGCCCCGATAGGAAGACCGCGTGGCGATGAACCTCCGGCGCGTCCTCGCCGTCACGGCCCTCGCCGCCGCCACCTTGGCGGCGGGAGCCCTGGCGCTCGACCGGCTCTTCCCGCCCGACCTCTCGCGCTACCATGCGCGGTCGAGCGAGACCGTCGACGCCAATGGCCGCCTGCTGCGCGCCTTCACGACGGCCGACGGCAAATGGCGGCTCAAGACCACGGTCGACGACGTCGATCCAGTCTACCTCGCCCTGCTCAAGGCCTATGAGGACCGCCGGTTCGACGATCACTGGGGCA
>DATHNU010000015.1:0-4682 GCA_035485695.1 Reyranella sp.
TGCTTGACGGCCGAGACCCGCTCCATGGCGAGATGCGGAAAGCGCTTGGTCTCGCAGTCGCAGCGCGCCAGGATGCACGACTTGTCGAGATGGATGTGGGTCTCGACGAAGCCCGCTGAGACCAGCCGGCCGCCGCCTTGCACCTGTTCGCGGGCGCTGCCGCTCAGCTGCGGCGCGATCGCGGCGATGCGGCCGTCCTTCACGCCGATATCGGTCGAAGGCTGCCCGGGCTTTGCATCGGCCAGCCGCACGTCACGCAATACGAGATCGAAATCCATCGGAAACGCTGCTCCCCGCTGTCGGCGCGCATGTTGCCCGACGCGGCTCTGTATTTATAGCCCCCGCTCCGCACCATTTCAGGAGCGGCCGCAGCCGGAGAGACCATTCGCGTGGGTGTTGATGGCGGAGGATTGGTCTGCGCGAACCAGGATGTGAACACATAAACAGGCTGAGACAGACCCCAGCATGTCCGTTCCCGGGCCTGAAACGCCCTTCGGTCAGGTCCCCTCGCACAGGGGCTCGGTCATGGTGCTCACTTGCCCTTGAGGTGATCGTCCAGGAACGCCTTGGTCATGGCAAAAGAGTCGGCGGCGGCCCCGGCGTTGCCGCCCACCATGTGATCGCCGGTCCACCTCGGCAGGCCGCCCATGTCGAAGCCATGGATAGCGCCGGGATAGACCTTGATCCGCGGCGGATGCGGGAAGTCTTTCTTGCCGATCACCTGCTTCTCGCAGTTTGCTGCAAGGGTCCAGTCGTCATCCTTGCCGATCAGGATCAGCACGTCGGTCGCCGCGACGCGCCAGGGCGGATTGGGATTGCAGCCAGGATAGTAGGCGACGGCTGCCTGGAAGGGACGGGCAGTGGGATTGGATTGCACGCGGTCAGCCTGCGCCGCCTGAAGCACGGTGTTGCCGCCATGAGAATTGCCGACGACGCCGATCCGGTCAGCCTGGATGTCGGGCAGCGTGCGCAGGTAGCTTGCGAGGCGTGCCGCCCAGCTGCGATGGTTCGCGCTGACACCGCCGCAGTCATGCAGCACCACCACCGCCGCGAAGGGGCCGCCGCCTGACGATGGCCGCCACAGCTCCATGGCCGCACCGCTGTTGGGGCCACCGACATTGCCGGCATTGAATACCAGCGGCACGTCAGCGGCGGCGGCGTCGCCGGTGATCGCCAGCACAAGCGACAGGGCCGACAGGACGAGGCGGATCATGCGGCGATGATATCAGAGATATCCTGCCCTCGACATCGCCCGGGACCCCGTCGACGGCAGCCGAATCGAAGCAAGCCTGACGAAGGCGAGGTAGTTCAGGCGCTCTGCAGTTTTGCAGTTGTGTACATTTGCGCCCTTCCCGCCCCGCGTGCAGCGGCCCACACTCGCCCCCGAGCTGGCAAGCTCAAGAGGGGGCCGCACATGCCGGGCAACACCAGCTTCTACTACGCCATCTTCAAGCGCCTGCAGGGCGCGTACTACCTGGGCCTATCAACCCTGAACTCCGGGCACATGGACCCGAATACGCCGATGGGCGGCTTCAGCCTGCGCACGCCCCACGACCTTCACGGGCTTTTCGGAAAGATCGGGACCAACCCGACGATGAGCTGGCTGCAGGGCCAGGCGCCGCTCGCCAGCAGCACCACGCCGACCGACAGCCCGATCTACAACATGCTGAGCGGCTCGGTGGGGCCGAACAACGTCCCCGAGTACGTGCCGGTCGGCGGCTTGAACTGGCCGACCATGCCGCCGGGCGAGCCGCCGGGACCCATCGGTATGCAGGTCGACGCGCTGTACCTCGAGTTCAACAACGCCAACCCGCCGCAGCTGGTCACCGCCTTCGGCAACTGGATCACCAACGGCAAGCCGGACGACACGCCGCAGGCGGCGCCCTTTCTCGCCCTGCCGGGCGGGCCGCCGCAGGCCTTCCCCGGGGCGCAGGGCGCGCTCCTGTTCGCCGCCTCGTTCCCGACCGACGACGGCCGCCGCCCCGGCGACGGCGACTCCCACGACCCCGGGCCGAACTACGTGCCGCACAACTTCTGGGTGACGTCGCCGATCGCGCTGCTGGACGACCAGGGCAAGTTCCCGGTCCCGACCCCGATGATGCTCGGGCAGGGCGAGGAATATTACGTGTGCGCCCTGATCGGCAATTCGGGTGCCAATGGGTCGGCGGGGCGGGCCTTGCCCCCCGGCCTGCCGATGAACGTGATCTGCGATGCGCTCTGCTTCGGCACCTTCATGAGCCCGGCGGTGCCGCTGCCGTCGTTCAGCAACTTCGACCCGACCGACACGAACCCGACCTACGAGCAGTATGCCCTGCCGCCCATGAGCTACGACGTCGTGGCCTTCCGCTTCAACGTCAACACCGTGTTCAAGGCGCTCGCGGCCGGGCTGCAGGGCTACGATCTCGGCGGCGCGCTGCCCGCGGCCTGGCTGCAGGCGGGCCATCCCTGTGTCAAGGTGCTGGTGACCGCGGGCGAATCCAGCAAACCCTTCCCGCCCGCCGGCAACCCCGACCTCACGATCGTTTCCAACCCGGCGATCGACCGCCACATCGCCCAGCACAACCTGCAGCCCTTCGCCACGACGGTGATGGCGCTGGCCCATCCGATGTGGACCAACTTCATCGCCTCGCAGGCCGGGCCCGGGGCGAACGGACTGCTGATCCAGCACCCCGGCTGGCCGGTGGAGGCAACGCGCTTCTACTTCGCGATCCCGAGCCGGCCTTTCGAGCGCTACGTCAAGGCCGGAGGGCACCGCGGCTTCGAGGTCGTGCGCGAGGGCGTGACCAAGCCGTTCCCCGACTGCGTGATCCTGCGCCGCACCACGCCCGGCGCGCGGCTCGAGATCGCCGACCACGATCCCGAACAGACGCGGCGCCACCATGGCCCCGACCGCTTCTTCGGCATGGCGATCGGCGTCGAAGCCGAACCGCGGCGCCTCAGCGACCATCGGCTGGGCGACATCGAGGTCGTGCACACGGCTCGCGACGGCAAGGCCGTCGGCGGGTTCTCGCTCAGGCCGGTCGAGGTGCCACGCTAGGCATTCATCGCCGCCACTGCAGTGGCGCATTTCTGTCGTCCTGAGCGACGCGCGAGTCTGCCGGCGCGCGGATCATTCGGGAAGTCCCGCTCATCGAAGACCTCTGGCGAGGCTTTCGACATCTTCCTCTCTTCACCGATCCGGCGTGACGCTGCTTGCGGTTCCGGCGGGGTACCCTTGAACACGGGCTAACCGTGCAGACAAATCTTGCGAACGGTCTCACTCACTGCTGGCCCGGATTGCAGATGCAGGTCGATCCTGGGATAAATATTGGGCGCCATGTCGATCATGGTGTTGTTCAGCGGAAAGACCATCCAGGTGTGCTGGCCGTCATACTGGCCACGGTTGAAATTACTGCTCTTTGCAACGCTGACCCTGCCGTCCTGGGTGCCGCCCCTGAGGCGTTGATGAGTCCGGATCGCTTCCGCCAGGGCGTCATCGAAGTCACCTGTGGGAGTGACCTTCTGCAGGATAGGCTTCAGGGTCGCCAACGGACCGCTTATGGCTTTGGGATTATCCTTCATCAGGAAGTAGCCGAAGCGCACGAACTCCACGTCATCGCGCTTGTTCGGCTGTCCTGGACCGACATCTGCGGTGAGATTCCAAAAGAGTCTCTGGTTATGAGGTACGATCATAGCCTGGACCATGTGCCCTCCATGATGAAGAGAGCGATTTTAGGCACCGGGTGCTCGGCAGACAAAGTCGGCGACGCCCAGTGTGCACCTTCTGAGCAAATCGCGATCACAATGCGATGAGGGTCATTTCGGCCCGCCGCGACCAATGCAAGGGCTTCGGTTCAGTTCCGGCGGCATTTGCCTCGCAAACCTGCGAACCAGGCAATGCCGGCAACCTCTCGTCTTGGGAGGCCGGCGCCTTGACGGCCAATCGGGCAACTGGGAAATAGTGCCGACAAAACCAAACGACTGCGTAGGACCTTGGTGCCCGGAATCACATCCACACCCAGGGCTTCAGAGCCGCAAGAACTTCGTGGCGCCCTGTCCCCAGGTTCGCGCCTGCGCAGCTACGAAATCATTTCGGTTCTTGGTCAAGGCGCCTTCGGCATCACCTATCGCGCCCGCGACACGACCCTCAATCGCAATGTCGCGGTCAAGGAGTTCCTGCCGACATCGCTGGCCCTCCGGGAAGGCGATGTGGCGGTGATGCCGCGCTCGGCCGACCTGACGGGTGATTTCCTGTGGGCGCGCGAGCGTTTTCTCCAGGAGGCGCGCACGCTGGCAAAGCTGGAAGACGCACCTTCTGTCATCCGCGTTCTCGACTTCCTCGAAGAGAACGGCACCGCCTACATGGTGATGGCGCTGGCTCTGGGTGAAACGCTCGGTCAGAGCATCAAGCGCATCGGCCGGCTGCCGCCGCCTGAAATCGAACGCATCCTGTATCCGCTGCTGGATGGCCTCGAACGGGTGCACGAGATGGGGTTCCTGCACAGAGACATAAAGCCCGACAACATCGTGCGGGATGAAAGCGGCACGCCGACGCTGATTGACTTCGGCGCGGCGCGGGCGGCAATGGCGGGCCGAAGCACGGTGATGACGGCGATTTTTACGCCGGGCTACGCCGCCATCGAGCAGTTCACCTCCGGCGACCAGGGCCCGTGGACCGACATCTATGGCCTCTCGGCGACGCT
>DATHNU010000016.1:0-2796 GCA_035485695.1 Reyranella sp.
CCGGCGCCGGGCATGAGCCATCGCGAGCGCGCCATCCTGGCGATGACGCTCGCCTATCGCTACAAGAGCGACCCCAAGTCGGCGATGCTCGACACCGCGCTCAGGCTGTCCGATGGCAGGGGACGCAGCTTCGCGCGTCGCCTCGGCGCCAGCCTCAGGCTCGCCTACAACCTGTCGGGCGGCGCGCCCGGCCTGCTGCCGCAGATCCAGCTCCGGCGCACCGATCGCGAGCTGCGATTGATCGTGCCCGCCGGTGCCAAGGGCAGCCTGGGCGACGTCACGGCGCGGCGTCTCGAAAGCGCCGCCGAGGCGTTCGACCTCAAGCCGGTGATCGTGAGGACTTAGACGGCTGGGCAGGAACTCCGATGGAACGGCGGGTTGAGGTTTTCTTCTACGGGCTTTTCATGGACGGCGATGCCCTGCGCGAGAACGGGTTTCATCCCGCCAACGCGCGACAGGCGAGCGTCGAAGACATGGCGCTTCATCTTGGAGAGCGCGCTACCCTGATCCCCGAGCGCGGCGGCCGCGTCCATGGCATGCTCATGAACCTGACGCACGCCGAACTGGATCGGCTTTACGCTGAGCCAAGTGTGGAGGCCTATCGCCCGGAGCCTGTCATCGCTTCGCTCCGCGACGGCACCATTGTCGCGGCCCTGTGTTTCAATCTTCCTGCCGTTCCGGCCGGGCTTCGGTCTAATCCTGAATACGCGGCCAAGCTGCGAATCGCGGCGAAGAAGATGGACCTACCCGAGACGTATATCGAAAGTATCTAACGCGCGTCCCGATCCTGCAGAATCACCTCACCCTGAGGAGCATCGCGCAGCGATGCGTCTCGAAGGGTGGGCAACCTACCTTGCCGTTGCCCACCCTTCGAGACGCGCACTGCGTGCGCTCCTCAGGGTGAGGTCTTAACCTTGCGGAATCCGCTCTAACGCACCCTAGTCCGCCGCCGTGGCCTTGGGCGGCGCGATCGGGATGAGCTTGGCCTGATCGCCCGCCAGGGACAGCGCCAGGCGGCCTTCGATCAGATCCACCGCGTCGCCGCCGAACACCTCGCGGCGCCAGCCTCTGAGTGCCGCGATGTCGCGCTTGCCCGCCGCCAGGCGGTCGAGCTCGTCGGCGCTGGCGACCAGCCGGCCGGCAACGCCCGCCTGCTCGGCCTTGAGGCGGAGCAGCGTGCGCAACAGGTCGACGACGGCGCTGGGCGCGCGCAGCTGCTCGGGCGGCTTGTCGCGTGTCGGCAGCTCGGACTCCGGCACGGTGCGTGCCCGCTCGATCGCCTCCATGAGTTCGCGGCCCTGCCAGCCCTCGGCGAAGCCGCGGCCGAGCCCGCGCGTCATGGCGAGGTCCTCGGTGGTCTTGGGCGTGTGGCTGGCGATTTCGAGAAGCTGCTCGTCGCGCAACAGGCGCTGGCGCGGGATGTCGATGCGCTGGGCGGTGCGCTCGCGCCAGGCGGCGACCTCCTTCAGCGTGCCCAGCAGGCGGGGCGAGGCGCCGCGTGGCTTCAGCCGGCGCCAGGCCTGTTCGGGGTCGGCGCGGTAGGTCGCCGGGTCGTTCAGCACCGCCACTTCCTCGGTGATCCAGGAAAGGCGCCCGGACTTCTCGAGCTGGCGCCGCAGCTTCTCATAGACGACGCGCAGGTGGGTGACGTCGGACAGCGCATAGGAGATCTGCCGCTCGCTGAGCGGCCGGCGGCTCCAGTCGGTGAAGCGGCTCGACTTGTCGATCTTGGCCTTGGCGAGCTTGGTGGCCAGGGATTCGTACGACGCCGCTTCGCCATGACCGCACACCATCGCTGCGATCTGGGTGTCGAACAGGGGCTGCGGCACCTTGTTCATGCGCAGGTAAAAGATCTCGAGGTCCTGGCGCGCGGCATGGAAGACTTTCAGCACCTTGGGATTGGCCATCAGCTCGTCGAGCGGGCCAAGGTCGATGCCTTCCGCCAGGGCGTCGATCGCCGCCGCGTCGTCGGGGCCCGCCACCTGGGCCAGGCAGAGCTTGGGCCAGTAGGTGCGCTCACGCATGAACTCGGTGTCGACAGCGATGAATTCCGTCTCGGCCAGGGGCTTGCAGAAGGCCGCAAGGTCGTCGGTGGTGGTGATGAGTTTCATTAAGATTTCTCTATAGCGGGCCCGGCCCGCTGCGGCAAAGCCGGACCGCCAAGCCCGCTGTAACCAGCGGGCAAAAGCCCCGCTTGGCTTGACTTGGCCGCTCAATCCGTGCCTTTTGCCGGCCCATAAAAGCCGGAAAATCAGTAATGTCTTCGATCTACCGAACCCATACGTGCGGCCAGTTGCGGCCCGGGCATGTCGGCCAGCAGGCCCGTCTGTCGGGCTGGGTCCAGCGCAAGCGCGACCACGGCAACCTGCTGTTCATCGACCTGCGCGATCACTACGGCGTGACCCAGGTGGTGGTGGATGTTTCCAGCCCGGTCTTCAAGATTGCAGAGTCAGTGCGCGCCGAGAGCGTGATCACCGTGAGCGGCCAGGTGGTGGCGCGCGAGGCGGCCACCGTGAACGCCCGGCTCGCCACCGGCCAGGTCGAGCTCGACGCCGCCGAGATGGTCGTCCAGTCGATGGCCGAGACCCTGCCGATCCCGGTGCATGTCGAGAACGACACGACGCCCGAGGAGCTGCGGCTGAAATACCGCTTCCTCGACCTGCGCAAGGACAAGCTGCACAAGAACATCGTGCTGCGCAGCCAGGTCATCGCCTCCTTGCGCCGGCGCATGATCGAGCAGGGCTTCATGGAGTTCCAGACGCCGATCCTGACCGCCGACAGCCCGGAGGGCGCGCG
>DATHNU010000017.1:0-3582 GCA_035485695.1 Reyranella sp.
CTGCTGGGCAAGCTCACGATCGTCGAAGGCCTGTTCTTCGGGCTGAAAGCCGCCGTTCTCGTCGTCGTGGTCGAGGCCGTGCTGCGCGTCGGCAAGCGGGCGCTCAGGAACAACGTCATGGTGGCGCTGGCGGCGATTTCCTTTGTTGCCATCTTCTTCTATGACGTGCCGTTCCCCATCATCGTCTTCGGTGCCGGCATCATCGGCTATTTTGCCGGGCGCGCCGGCCTGGAGCCCTTCCTGGCCGGTGGGGGACACGGCAAGGTCGGCGCCAAGCAAGTCGCCGACCGCGAGTCGTTGCTCGGCGAGGAAACGCCCGACCACGCCAAGCCCAATCTTCGCTGGTCGCTCTCCATCGCCGCCGTCTTTCTCGCGCTATGGCTCGTGCCCGTGGCCGTGCTTTACCTTGCCCTGGGTGGCGAGAATGTCTTCACCAAGATCGCCATCTTCTTCAGCCAGATGGCCGTCGTCACCTTCGGCGGCGCCTATGCCGTGCTGGCCTATGTCGCCCAGCAGGCGGTCGAGAACTTTCATTGGGTGAAGCCGGGCGAGATGCTGGACGGGCTCGGTATGGCCGAGACGACGCCCGGTCCGCTGATCATGGTCACGCAGTTCGTGGGCTTTCTCGCCGCCTGGCGGGAGCCGGGGGCGATGCCGCCGCTGCTGGCGGCGACGCTGGGCGGCCTGCTCACCACCTGGGTCACCTTCACCCCCTGCTTCTTGTGGATCTTCTTCGGCGCGCCGTTCGTCGAGGCGCTCAGATCCAACAAGGCCCTGGGCGCGGCGCTGGGCGCCATCACGGCCGCCGTGGTCGGCGTGATCCTGAACCTTGCCGTATGGTTCGGCCTGCATGTGCTGTTCGCCACGATCGTGCCGATGCATTTTCTGGGCGCCTCCGTCGGCGTGCCCGTGCTGTCGTCGGTCGATGTGCCGTCGCTGGTCCTGGCGATCGCCGCCGCCATTGCCATCTTCCGCTTCAGGATGGGGATGATTCCGGTCCTGCTAGCGAGTGCGCTGGCCGGCATGACCTATTACCTCGTCGTCGGCTCGATCTGACAAAGACACGTCTTAGCCGGGAGCGCGCCACTGCGTGGCGCTGATGATCCATGTTCCTCTCCCCGGAGCGGTCATCCCAAGCAGTGGTTCTACAATAGCGAGAAGGCCCGTCCGGCCGGAGGGGGCCGGACGGGTCAGCGGCAGATTGGCGGGGAGAGAGCACCGCCACGTCAGCCACAACCCCGCGATGACACAAGGAAATGGCCAGAGGCGCTGTTCATTTAGACCAGCGCAAGAAACTTGGCGGTGGAAAGAGCAGCCGGCTCATCCGCGCGACGTCGATCTACCGAGGCGGTTATGGCCGGAATTGTCGATCGATCAAGACTGAGCAACTGAAAAGGGCCCCTTGCGTTTAAGCGCTGCCGACCGACGGGTGCGGTTGTGCTGAACGGGAGGAAGTCCTATGACCGAGAGTAAGACGTCTGCAACGCTGAACGGGCAGAATAACGCGCCGAAGCCGGAGCAGGCGCAAGACCACCAAGGGAAGCCGGCGCCCCAGCAAGTCCAGCGGCCAAAACCTGGAAGGAAGCCGCTTTTCCGTACCTGAGTGGAGCGAATTTGACCCAAGCCGTGCCCGTCAAGGACGTCCCGCGGATCGATCAGCGCGCGGGGCAGCTGCCGTCGGCCGGCCAACTCGTCGACACCGCCAAGCTCATCGACGCCTACTACACGAGGCGACCCGATCCCCGGGTGCCTGCCGAGCGGGTGGCCTTCGGCACGTCGGGGCATCGCGGTTCGTCCTTCGACAGCACGTTCAACGAGGCGCATGTGTTGGCGATCACCCAGGCGATTTGCCTGTATCGCCGGCAGGAACGCATCTCCGGGCCGCTGTTCATCGGCTTCGACACCCATGCGCTGTCCCGGCCCGCCTTCGAAAGCGCGCTGGAGGTCCTGGCGGCTAACGGTGTCGACGTCATGATCTCGAAGGGCGGCGAATACACCCCGACGCCGGCGATCTCCCAGGCGATCCTCGTCCATAACCGCGGACGCAAGGAGGCGCTGGCCGACGGCATCGTCATCACGCCCTCGCACAATCCGCCCGAGGATGGCGGATTCAAATACAATCCGCCGAACGGTGGTCCGGCGGAGACCGGCATCACGGGCTGGATCGAGAAACAAGCCAATGCGCTGCTGGCTGGCGACCTGAAAGCTGTAAAGCGTGTTCCGTTCCAGCAGGCCCAACAGGCCAACACCACGGCCGAATACGACTTCCTCCAGACCTACGTCGCGGACCTCGGCAACGTGATCGATTTCGATGCCATCCGGGCCTCCGGCATCCGCATGGGTGTGGATCCGCTGGGCGGCGCCGGCGTGCATTATTGGGCGCGGATTGCCGACCACTATCGGATCGACCTCGCTGTCGTCAGCGAACAGGTCGATCCCCGCTTCAGTTTCATGACATTGGACTGGGACGGCCGCATCCGCATGGATCCGTCTTCGTCCTATGCGATGCAGCGCTTGATCGGCCTCAAGGGAAAATACGATATCGCCTTCGCCTGCGACACCGATCACGACCGCCATGGCATCGTGGTTCCCGGCGAGGGTCTGATGCCGCCCAACCACTACCTCGCCGTGGCGGTCGATTACCTGTTCCGGAACCGACCGGGCTGGAAGGCGGAGGCCGCGGTCGGCAAGACCGTGGTCAGCAGCGCCATGATCGACCGGGTCACCGCGCGACTGGGCCGCAAGCTCTGCGAGGTGCCGGTCGGCTTCAAATGGTTTGCCGACGGCCTTTTGGACGGTTCCTTGGGATTCGGCGGCGAGGAAAGCGCCGGTGCGTCCTTTCTGCGGCGCGACGGCAGCGTCTGGACAACCGACAAGGACGGCGTTGCGCCCGCGCTGCTGTCCGCCGAGATGACCGCGCGAACCGGGCGCCATCCCGGCACGCTCTATCGCGATCTCGTGCGCGACCTGGGCGACATGACGGCCGACAGGGTCGAGGCGCCGGCGACGGCCGAGCAGAAGAAGAAACTGGCGGGCCTGTCGCCGCAACAGGTCCGGATCACGGAAATGGCCGGCGAGCCGATCCAAAGCGTGCTCACGAAGGCTCCGGGCAACGATGCGCCGATCGGCGGGATCAAGGTCATCTCGAAGGGCGGCTGGTTTGCCGCCCGTCCGTCCGGCACTGAAGACATCTACAAGATCTACGCCGAAAGTTTCCATGGCGCGGACCATCTGCGAACCCTCCTGCGGGAAGCGCAAACCATCGTCGACACCGCGCTGGCCGGCTAGCGTCTTTCCGACTCACATCAATTGACCCTCACCCTGAGGAGCGGCCCGCAGGGCCGCGTCTCGAAGGGGGGCAACCAGCACGTACCTGCAGCCCATGCTTCGAGACGCTCGCTCCGCTCGCTCCTCAGCATGAGGTCTTTGTTGAGTGGCCTCAACCTCAGCGATTCCGTCTTCGTCGAAAAGACTCTAGGACCGGGACCGGTCACGCGAACCAGCGTGCATACGTCTTCTGCAGCCAGGAGACCGGCTGGTCGAGCGTATAGGCCAGGGCGGCCTGCCGGATCGCATCGGATT
>DATHNU010000018.1:0-3061 GCA_035485695.1 Reyranella sp.
GGTTCGCTGGATCGGCGAAAGCGCCGTCGGATCGATGGTCCCGAGCACCGGCGCGAAGATCGCGATGCCCACGATGATGGACACCAGGAAGCCGCCAATGGCGATGTTCGGGTAACGGCGGATGAAGAGGGCGACAGGTCCGCGGCGCTTGCGCGGCGGCAGCACCTCCGGCAGGACCGGCGCCGCGATGACAGGATCGCTCAATAGCGGATCCTCGGATCGAGCAGGGCATAGGTCAGATCCACGGCGAGATTGACCAGCACATAAAGGAAACTGAAGATCAGGACGACGCCCTGTATGACGGGATAGTCGCGCCGCAGGATCGCGTCGGCAACGAGGCGCCCGATGCCGGGCATGGCGAAGACGCTTTCGGTCACCACGGCGCCGCCGATCAGCCCGGCGACGCCGAGGCCGATGACGGTGACAATGGGGACGGCGGCATTCTTCAAGGCGTGCACGAACAGGATCGGGCTCTGCCCCATGCCCTTGGCGCGGGCCGTGCGGATGAAGTCCTGATTGAGGATCTCCAGCATCGAGGCGCGTGTGATGCGCGAGATCAAGGCCACGTAGGCGCTGGACAGCGCGATCACGGGCAAGGCCAGATTATTGAGCCACGGGCCCACGCCTTCGCTGATCGGGGTGTAGCCCTGGACGGGAAACCAGTCGAATTCCAGGCCGAGGCTGTAGGCCAGGACATAGCCGATCACGAACACCGGAATCGAAGACGCGAGCACGGCCAGCACGATGACGGCGCTGTCGATCAGCGTACCGTGCTTCCACGCGGCCAGCACGCCCATCGGGACGGCGATCACGATCGACAGGGCGAGCGTCAGCACCAGCAGCGAGACCGTCGATTCGACGCGCTGCGCGATCATGTGGCTGACCGGCTGATTGG
This sequence comes from Reyranella sp., assembly GCA_035485695.1. GTDB lineage: Bacteria > Pseudomonadota > Alphaproteobacteria > Reyranellales > Reyranellaceae > Reyranella. The sequence continues at coordinate 896 of DATHNU010000018.1, forward strand.
TGAAGATCGACCGGCCAAGATCGCCTTGCGCCACCCGCCAGGCCCATTCGGCAAACTGCACGATCAACGGGCGATCGAGTCCGAGCGAAACGCGGATGCGCTGGACGTCTACGGCAGTGGCCTGATCGCCGGCGATGATCTCGGCCGGGTCGCCGGGCGACAGATAGAGCAGGCTGAACACGAACAGTGCCACGACCGCCATGACGGGCAGCGTCGCCAGGATGCGTCGGACAGTGTAGAAGAACATGCTCTTTCGCGTCCGCCGGCTAGCTTTCGATCTCCGCCTTCACGGCGTCCACAAGCTCGCGTCGCGCCGCGGCGCCGGCAGAGAAGCGATTGCCGGTGATCACGCCACCATCGACTACCAGGTCGATGCCGTTGACGAAGCTTCCGGCATCGGAGGCGAGATACAGCGCCGCCCGGGCAATGTCCTCGGGCAAGCCGGCACGGGGGATCGGTTGCGCCTGGGCAAACCGCTCGGTCACCGTGGCGAGGTGGCGGTCCGCAATGTCGCTGTCGATGCCGATGCCCTTGGCAAAGACGCCGGTGACGATCGCCCCCGGAGAAATGCTGTTCACACGGATATTGCTCTCGCCCAGTTCGGCCGCCACGCAGCGCGTCGCATGCACGACTCCCGCCTTGGCCACCGAGTAGGTCTGCGAGCTGAGGCCCGAGCGATGGGCCGCGATGCTGCCGGTGTTGATGATGCAGCCCGAACGCTGCCGCAGCATGATCGGCGCCGCGAACTTCATGCCGAGAATCACGGCGCGCAACACGACGGCCATCATGGCGTCGTACTCGGCTATGTCGAGGTCGACGATGCTGCGCTGAAGGATGCCATAGCCCGCATTGTTGAACAGGCAGTCGAGCCGGCCGAACCGCGTCGCCGTGCCCTCGATCAGCGCCTTCAGCTGGGAGTCGTGGGCAACGTCGGTCTGCACGAAACTGGCGGGCTGACCGAGCCGTTGCGCAAGGGCCTCGCCGGCGTCGCGACGCCGACCAGCGATGACCACGGTTGCGCCTTCCTCGACGAAGAGCTCGGCCGTTCGCGCACCGATACCGCTGGTGCCGCCGGCGATGATCGCGACCTTTCCTTCAAGCACGCCCATTGCGTTTTCCTTTTGTTGTGGCTCCGGACCCGCGCCCGGAACGCGAAGCCGGAATTCAGCGAGAACTGGGGGAGGGCGCTCCACCCGTGCCGGAGCGACCGCCGTCGAGCATCAAATGGGTGCCCGTGACATTGCCGGAGAGCGGCGAACAAAAATAGAGCACGGCGTTCGCCACCTCCTCGGCGGTGGTGTAGCGGCCGGTCGGAATGCCGGCGCGAACGGTTGCCGCCAGGGCCGCCGGGTCGGCTGGATTTCGCTGCGCTTCAAGCGAGCGCATCATCCGCCCCTCGACCGGCCCGGGACAGACGGCATTTATCCGGATGCCGAAGCGCGCCACGTCCGCCGCGGCCGCCTTCGTCAGTCCGAGGACTCCGTGCTTGGAGGCGACATAGGCGGGCATGCCAGGCCCGCCGAACACGGCGGTGATCGAGGCGCTGGTCACGATCGTTCCCGCACCCTGCTGCAACATCACCGGGAGAACGTGGCGCAGGCCCAGAAATGCACCCTTGAGGTTGATGCCGATGACCCTGTCGAACATCTCTTCGTCGTAGTCCTGGGTTGGCGCGATTCTGCCCTCGGTGCCGGCATTGTTGAAGAAACAGTCGATGGTGCCGTAGGCATCGACGCTGGCCTGCACGTAGCCGCGCACATCGGCTGCGCGCGAGACGTCGGCGCGCACGAAGCGTGCTTCACCACCACTTTGGCGGACCAGTTCGGCACTGGCCTGTCCCGCCTTTTCGTCGAGATCCACCACGACGACCTTGGCGCCGCGAGCGGCGAAGGCGAGCGCACTGGCCCGTCCGATGTCACCGCCGCCGCCGGTGATCAGGGCGACCTTGCCGGAAAAATCCACTGTACCTGTCCTCCGTAGGGCGTTCCCGGTGCACCGGCTTCACTTGGCCCGCTTCACCTGGCCCCGCTTCACTTGGGCGGATGCGCGCGCACGGCCGCTTCATTGACGTCGACGCCCCAGCCTGGTCCGGTGGGGAGCAGCAGTTCGCCGTTCTCGATCACGGGCGCATTCACGAACAGCTCATCGCGCCAGGAGACGCTGTCG
>DATHNU010000019.1:0-5394 GCA_035485695.1 Reyranella sp.
GGTGTCATCGTGGCCGTCGGGACGTACGACGATTTGCACCGCAAGCATCCGACGGTGCCGGTGATCGGCAACGGCAAGGAGATCCTGCTGCCGGGCTTCGTCAACGGCCACCATCATGTCGGCCTGACCCCGGTGCAGCTCGGTTCGCCCGACATGCCGCTCGAACTGTGGTTCATCACCCGCATGGTGATCCGCAACCTCGACCTCTACCTCGACACGCTCTATTCGGCCTTCGAGATGATCGGCTCGGGCATCACCACGGTGCAGCATATCCAGGGCTGGATGCCGGGCGTCCTGGCCGACGTCGAGAAGCGGGCGACGGAGACGATCCGCGCCTACGAGGATATCGGCATGCGCGTCAGCTACTGCTACGCCGTGCGCGACCAGAACCGGCTGGTCTACCAGGCCGACGAGGAGTTCGTTAAAAGCCTGCCCAAGGAGCTGCAGGGGCCCATGCAGCGCTGGTACGATCGCTTCAAGATGGGCCTCGACGATGCGATGGACATGTTCAAGTCGTTCCATTCGCAGCATCACAACAAGCGCCGGGTGAAGATCCAGCTCGCGCCCGCCAACCTGCACTGGTGCTCGGACAAGGCGCTGACGGCGCTCTCCGACGCCTCGTCCAAGTACGACGCGCCGATGCACATGCACCTGAACGAGACCGCCTATCAGAAGGAATACGCCTGGCGGCGCGGCAACTGCACGGCACTGGAATACATCGACCGCTTCGGCATGGTGAACAACCGCCTGACCCTGGGCCATGGCGTGTGGCTGAACGAGAAGGACATCGACCGCCTGGCCGAGGCCAAGGGCTGCGTCTGCCACAACTGCTCGTCCAATTTCCGCCTGCGCTCCGGCGTGGCGGCGCTCAATTTCTTCGAGAAGAAGGGCATCAACACCGCGATCGGCCTCGACGAGGCAGGCATCAACGACGACCGCGACATGCTGCAGGAGCTGAAGCTGGTGCTGCGCGCCCATCGCGTGCCCGGCATGGTCGAGGCCGACGTGCCAACCATGGCGCAGGTCCTGCGCATGGCGACGGTCGGCGGCGCGAAGACCACGCCCTACGGCGAGACCCTGGGCGCGCTCGAGGTCGGCAAGGCCGCCGACATGGTGCTGCTCGACTGGGACCAGATCGCCTATCCCTATCTCGACGAGCTGACGCCTACTCTCGACGCCGTGGTCCAGCGCGCCAAGAACCAGGCCGTCACCATGACCATGTGCGACGGCGAGGTGATCTACCAGGACGGCAAGTTTACCAAGGTCGACAAGATGATGGCGCTGAAGGCGCTGCACGACGACCTCAGCAAGGCACTGAGCGACGACGAGGTCGAGCGGCGCAAGCTCTCCAAGGCGCTGCTGCCACACGCCCGCAAGTTCTACGCGGACTACATCGATACCTCGAAGCACCAGCCGTTTTACCGGCCGAGCTCGATGGTGTGATTGCTGGGGGCGCGCCACTGGAGTGGCGCGCCCCAGCCTGACGCGTCGTCGCGATCAACCGTCCGATTGCGGCCAATTCGAAGCGTGCGATATTCTCTCTGCAAGGGGAGAAGGCATAGAATTGGCAAGCGGCATGCGCACGACCGTCAAACCGGATATCGCTGTGTCGCTCGCCGAGGCGCAAACGATCGTCGATCGCGTGGGCGATGACCAAGCCGTCGCACAAGTCTCCAGGCTTCATGGCGGCGCGATCGGGGCGATCTACGCGATCGATTTGCTGGGCGGCGCGCCCTCTCTGGTGCTTAAGGTCTACCCCGAGAGCCTGCACTGGAAGATGCAGAAGGAGGTGAACGTCTGCGCGCTGCTGTCGGGCCAGATCAGCGTACCCGTGCCGCGCATTCTGCTTGCCGACGACTCGAAATCCCTCGTCGGTCTCAATTACGTTCTCATGAGCAAGCTCGGCGGCGCCGTCTTGCGTACGCTCGAGCCGGCGCTAGGCGATGCAGAGCTGTTCTACGCCTATTCGCAGATGGGCGAGGTGCTTCGCGAAATTCACGGTATCCCGTTGCAAAGCTTCGGTTACATCGGACCTGACGGCGTCTGGATGCCGCACGCGAGCAATCGCGCTTATATGTCGTTTCAGTTCGACAACAAGCTGACGGAGTTTGTCGAGCGCGGGGGCGACCCGACACTCGGTGACCGGCTGAGGGCGATCGTTCGTGAGCGCGGGTACCTGCTGGAGGCTTGCCGCATGGCGCGTCTCTGCCATTACGACTTTCACTCCGGCAATGTCCTGGTCGAACGAAGCGACGGGTCCCTGGGCTTGTCGGGAATTCTCGACTTTGAAAGTGCCATTGCCGGCGATCCACTGATGGATATCGCCAAGGCGTTCTACTACTTCACGCCCGACGACGAGCCTAAGAAAGCCGGACTGCTGGCGGGATATGGCGCGATCGAGCGCGGCGATCGGCAGGAAACACTCGATCTTTATCGGCTGTATGCCACCCTCGAGCTCTGGTGCTGGATGGCGCAAATCGGCAATCGTAAGCCGCTCGCTCGCCTTGCTGAGGATCTACGGATCTCAACAAAGCGCTGAGGCCGGCAGTCAGGCGGTTGACGACAGTCTAGTTGCGCGGGTTACGGAAAACGATGCAGTTGCCGCCGGCGGCGATCAGCTTCGCGCACAGCGTGTTCGCGGCCTGCCGGCTCTCTTCCGAGACCCGGACGAGGAACGGCACGCCCGCACGCCGGCGGCCGTTCAGGACCAGCGGCAGGCGGTCTCCCAGCACGGTGACGTACTTGCGGCGCAGCCGCTCGTAGGCGGCCAGCACACCGGCTTCGGTCCAGTTGCCGGCAAGCTGGAGACCCCACGGCCCCCAGGCCGGGTTGGTCGTGAGATCGGGACGCTGGCGCGTCCGCTCGATCATCGACTTGGCGATCTCGGCGCAGCGCGCGCCCATTTCCGGGGTCGAGGGCGGCGCGGCCGCGGCCTCCAACTGCGGCGGCGATTTCGAAGCCCAGGCCTCAGCGGCATAGCCCGTGACGATCATCACGTAAGCCTGCGTCTCGGCCGGAAGGACGCTGCGCCTGGCGAGCCACGCCTCGACCGCGCCGGGACCGGCATTATAGGCCGCCGCGGCGAGGCCCAGGTTGCCGCGGAAGGTCGTGCGCAGCTCGCGCAGGTAGCTCGCCGACTCGCGCAGCGCCTGCAGCGGCTCGAAGGCGTCGGTGAGCCCGCGCATCGCGGCAGTCTGCGGCATGAACTGCGCGATGCCCCGTGCGCCGGCCGGGCTGACCGCCGCCGGGTCGAACCGGCTCTCCTGCCAGATGAGGCGCGTGAAGAGCTCCTCCGGGAGGTCGTTGTCGGCCGCCGCCCGCGCCAGCGTGCGGCAGATGTCGTCGACGGAGGGATGACGACCCTGTGGTTGCGCCTCGGTCGTCGCGGCCGGCGCAGCCTCCTTGCTTGCGGCACCGGCGGCCTCGCCCGGTGGCTCGGCGCGCGCCGGCGTCAGATGCGGCAGGGCAGTCGCGAGCACGACGCATGCTGCCGCGAGTGGCAACCTCGACGCCCAGCGGAGCATCGCCTGCTTCATGGACGGGAATGGTGTGAAACTGTCACGAAAGACTTCTTCCTCCGCAGTCCCGCTCGATCTCTAGGTATCGAACAGGCCTAGCTGAAAATAGAGAAACCCACCGAAGCCGATCAGTATCAGCCCGATGCCAACGTATCTGAAGAAACGGGCGGTCTTGCTGCCCGGCGACGGCGCATGACGCCGGGGCGCGCGCTCCGCGCTTCCCATACTCTGCCTCACTGGGGCCTGTGCACCGAAGAGCCTGGCGCCCGCATCCGAGTTCAGTTCGACCTGCGTGCAGATGAACAGGATGAGCAGGCCAAAAAACCCGACACCGAAGAATCCGAATAGGGTGACGATCGCAAAAGCAAAAAGAGAGGCAAACAGCCAGCCGATGGCCGCCACAACAAGAACAATGAACCTGCCGGACATCAGCCGCTGCCCTGGTGGGATATCCTGTCGATGCGTCTGCGAGCTTCCAGGCGTCAGGAGGACACCTGGTGCGATTATGACTGTCGCGCCAACAGCGGGACAGTGCCGATTCAGTACGACTTTCCGGTCGGATAGGTCGGGAACTTCGGCACGGCTGGATCCATGTGATCCCACGGTTGCGCACTCTTGACGAAGATGTTGGCTTCGGGCCGGAACCAGCTCGCATCGTCGAACGTGCAGACCCGGACGCCGACGATGTCGGGCCGGGTCGACACCTGCACGTAGAGCGGCGTGCCGCATTCGCCGCAGAAGACACGCGTGATCTCGTTCCCCGAGTCGGCCTTGGCGATGTAGCGCCTGGGTGAGCCGTGGACGATGCGGAATTCCGCCGACGGCATGCGCACCGCCGCGACGTGGGGCGCGCCGCTCTGCAGCTGGCAGTCCCGGCAATGACACTGCAGCGCAAACTGCGGCGCGCCGGCGCATTCGTATCGTACCGCCTTGCACAGGCAGCCGCCCGTTCTCGTCACCATATGCTTCTCCCGCGATCTAAGATGGTCCGTCAAAGTGCCCGCTCGAACGAGAGGCACTGGTCGAGCACGTCGGCCTTCGTTTCCTCGAAGCGTGCCGCCCGGTCGAGTTCGGGGCGCTGGTGAAACCAGCCGATCTGGGCCAGTCCGCGCACCAGCCGGAACATCGGCAGCAACGCCAGGGACTGCTCCGGCAGCCGCCGCACCGACCGGTAGCCCGCGACATAGGCGCGCTCGAACGCGTCGAAGGTCGGGCCGCCCTGGTGATAGAACAGCGCGACCGCGATGTCGTAGGCGTGCCAGCCCCAGGCGGCGTCGTCGAAGTCGATGACGGTCAGCCGGTCGCCGTCGACCAGGATGTTGCCGGGATGCATGTCGGCGTGGATCATGCTGTATATGGCGGGCTGCCGCTCCAGCTGGGCGAGGGCTGCGTGCAGGCGTGCCCGCGTGTCGAGCATCAGCCGGCGCTCCGCGTCGGACAGGCCCCGGTGATCCCAGAACGGCCCCCAGTGCGGCGTGCTGCCCATGAAGCCATTCTCATCCAGCGCATGGCGCGTGAATGTGGCCGGCGGCTGCCAGGTCTCGGCCTGGGCGTGAAGCGACGCCGTGACGGCGCCGAGCCGTGCGAAATGCTGTTCGGCGATCCGGGTGTCGGTGGTTTCGCGCAGCACCTGGGCCAGCACGCGTCCTGTCGTCCAGCGCGCCAGACCCGCGAAGCGCCGTTCGCCCGTGGCTTGGATCGTCACGGACGCGTACTCCTGGCCGTCGCGGGTGCGCATCGGCGCCTGGACGGCGACGCCGGCCTCGTCGAGCGCGCGGATCCAGGCGCGCTCCGAGATCAGCTCGTCGATCGTATGATACCACGGCCGGTGGAGCCGCAACGCGTAGGCGACGCCGTCGCGGCGGTCGACCACCCG
>DATHNU010000020.1:0-4069 GCA_035485695.1 Reyranella sp.
AGATGTTGGTTTCCTTGAGATCGAGAATCGTCTTGCGCACCGCGTCGCGCATCGAGGCGAAGCTCTTGGCAAGCTGGCCGATCTCGTCCCTGCGGTCGGTGTTGGCGATGGCCTGGGTGAGGTCGCCTTCGGCGATCGCGCCAGCCTCGCCGCGCAGGTTGAACAGCGGATCGAGCAGCTGCTTCTGCAGCAGTCGCGAGGCGATCCAGAACACCTGCGGCAGCAACAGCGCCAGCACGATCATCGAGCCAACGAAGACCTGGAGGACGGCCTCGCGCGCCAGGCCGGTGTCGTAGGTGATCTCGCGAACGACGAGCTTCGAGGTCACGGGATAACTCGAATCGGTCGCGGCCGCCGTCGGCGCGCTGCTGTAGATCGTGACGTAACGCCCGTCATCCACTTCCTCGCGCTGGACTCTGGCGATGCGCTCGGCGAGCGCCGGATCGAGCTTCTTGCCGGGATGGATCAACGACCAGGTGCCGGCGGCGTTGATCAGGTAGATGTCGACATTCTTGAGATAGGGATGCGAGCGCACCGGATCGGTGAAGAAATCCTCGAAGAAGAACTTGCTCATCCAACCGAAATTGCCCTCGGCAACGCTGGTGCGCACGTCGGTCGAGACTTCGACGATGTAGTCGCGGTCCTTGGGGCCGAAGTAGCTGTAGGTCCTGAGTGTGCCCGTGACCTCCGACAGGTCGATGCCGTCGTTCATGACCTTATCGGCGCCGAAAACGGAGTCCAGGAAGCGCGTGAAAGGGCCCGCCGGAAAGACGAGGTTCATGTCGTAGGCAAGGTTGGTCTGGAACACCCTGTACGAGCGATCGATGAAGTAGATATGCTGGATGCCGTATTTCTTGGCGAGCGCATCAAGCTCGGCGACGGAAAGATCGCCCGGTTGGCGGCCGAGGCTCTTCAGCTCCGCCACGATCTCCGGCAGCACCTTGGCCATGTTGGCGGTGATCCGCTCGTGCTCGCTGCGCAGCATGTCCTCGAAGACGGTGAAGCGGTCGGCGAGGCTGGCCTCGATCTTGGCGATCTCGACGTCCTGCTGCTCGGAGACCAGCCGGTACATCGCCAGCGAGGCGACGATCGTCGCGCCCAGGCTGACGGCCACCATCACGGCCAGAAGGAACAGACCAACCTTACGCTTCATCGAAGCAATTCCTCACGGAGAGGCGCGGCGCTTCGTTCGGACACGAACGCAGTCTAGCCGGGCGTCCCTCACGGCACATCCCACTTTTGCGCCAGGCGGGCATAGGTGCCGTCGCGCTTGAGGTCGGCGAGCGCCCGGTCGACCGCGGCGAGCAGGCCGGGATTGTCCCTGGCGACGCCGATGCCGAGCGGCTGCGGGTCGTCGGGCACTTGCGCCACGATGCTGAGGTCGGGGGTCTGCCGGGCGAGCCAGGCAGCCACCGGATAGACCTTCATCACGGCCGTGATGCGGCCCGCGGCGAGATCGACCATGGCGTCCTGGATGCGGTCGAACGAGTAGACTTTTACGCTGCCGATCTGGCCTCTCTGCTGCATCCTGACGGCAATGTCGTAGTCGGTCGTCGCGGCCTGCACCCCTACCGAGGCAGCCCCGAGGTCGGCGATGCTGCGGATCTGCGGCGAGCGGCGGCTGTCGACCACGATGCTGAGGGTCGTGGTCATATAGGGCACCGACCAGGCCAGGATCCGCTCGCGCTCGGGCGTGATTGTGATGCCGCCCACGATGGCGTCGTACTGGCCGGCCTGCATCTGCTGCAGGATCGTCTCCCATGCGGTGTCGACGAACACGGGCGTGAGCGCGAGGCGGCGGGCAATCTCGTTCATGAGATCGACCTCGAAGCCGATCCTCTGGCCGTTCGACACATATTCGAACGGCGGATTCACGAAATAGGTGCCGATGCGGAGCGTTCCCGGCGCGAGTGTGCGCACCGCCTCCGGCTGCCGCATCGAACAGCCACCAAGCGCCAGCACGCCGCCTCCTAAGGCGCGCCTCGTCAGGCCGAACGCGATCATCATCCAAGGGCTTCCATGTTGATGTAGAGACGGCGAAGGGCTGCCTTCAGGGTATCGTTTTCCACGGCGGTGAAGCCCGCCAACGCCACACGCTCATAGCGTTCGGCGATCGGGGTGATGCGCTGGGTGAGGCGCCGGCCGGCCGGCATTACATGAAGGGCCACCCCGCGCGCGTCGTCGGCATCGCGGCGGCGGGCGACCAGGCCCTTCTTCTCCATGGTGTCGACCAGGCGCGTCAGGGTCGAGACCTCGATCGAGGTCGTCTCCGAGAGATCGCCCATGCGGCGGCCGTCGTGCTCGCGCAGGGCGGCGAGCACGCGCCACATCTGCAGGGTGGCGCCGAGCGGACGCACCTCCTCGCTGAACGCCGTGGCAATGCGCGCGCCAGCGCGGTTCAGCAGGTAAGGCAGATAGGAGTCGAGTGGACCCATGGACGCTTCTCTTTGCCGGGGGCGCGCCACTCCAGTGGCGCGCTCCCAGCTATGAGCGGGCTTGGAGACCCGCGGTCCGGAAGGCCGGCGCCACCTCGCGCATGAAGCGCTCCATCTGCTCCTTGACCAGCGCATGCGGCTTCTGGCCGTAGTTGAAATAGAGGATGACCTCGGCGACGCCGGCCTGCTCGACCTGCTTCAGGGTGTCGACGATATGCTGCGGGCTGCCGCACAGGATCGACTTGTCGGTGAGCTTCTCCGGCCGCATGTCGCGCAGGATGTTCACGATATCGACGAAGTATTTGTAAGTGGGCGGCACCTTCTCGCCCGCGGCCGAGGGAAACGCCGCGATCAGGGCGTCCTGGAAATAGCGCACCAGCGCTTGCTTGCCGTACTGCTCCTCCTCGGGCGTCGAGGCGATGTGCACGAAGTAGGAGCACATGGCGCGGCGCATCGGCCGTTTGAACCGGGTCTCGCAGGTGTCGCGGTAGACTCGCACGGCGTCGGCCAGCGAGCCATAGACCATGGCCGCCGCGAACGGCGCATAGATCACGTTCCAGTCGTGCTTGGCGGCGAGCTCCATCGAGGGCCGCGAGAAGCAGGCGACATAAGGCCGGAGCGGCTTCTGCGCCGGCCTGGGCCTCACTTCGACATCCTTGAAGTCGTAGAACCTGCCCTTGTGCGACCACTTGCCGGTCTCGGTCCAGGCGCGCCACACGATCTCCAGCCCTTCGGCGAAGAGCTCGGCGGAGCAGTCGAACGGCGCGCCGAACGGTTCGTACTCCTTGCGGTCGTAGCCGCGGCCGGCGGCGAAATCGACCCGGCCACCGGACAGCAGATCGAGCGTCGCCCATTCCTCGGCGACATGCAGCGGATGATGCACCGGCAGCAGCGTGACGGCGGGCGCCAGCCGCAATCTCGTCGTGGCGCCGGCCAGCTGCGCCAGGATGGCGAGCGGCGAGGCATTGACGCCCAAAAGATTGAAATGATGCTCGCCGATCCAGGCCGAGTGGAGACCGATTTTCTCGGCCCACAGCGCCTCGGCGTAGATGTCCTTGATGAAATCCTCGGGCGCGCGCGGATTGTCGGGATAGCGGTTGTCGCTCAGCGTGAAGTAACCGAACTCCATGGCGTGTCCTCCCGTCTTGCCGCGACGGTGCGCCGGTTCTATTTAATTGTAAATGCAAATAACAGGGCCGTGCCTTGTGACCAGGCAGAGCCGGGCGTAGTTTTGCGGACGAACGACAAGAAACCGGGATGGAGATCGCCATGAAGCGCCTGCTGGTTGTCGCCGCGTTGCTTGCGTTGCCCTTGCCCGCCGCTTCCCAGACGACCAGCCCGCTGGTCGACCAGGGCCGCGCCCTGTTCAACGACCCCAAGCTGTCGGGCAACGGCCAGCTCTCCTGCGCCACCTGTCATCCCCTGAACGGCCACACCGACAACAAGACCTATGTCGTGGCCGAAGTGGTGGCCGACGGCGATCCCAAGGGCCGCAGCACGCCCACTTTGTGGGGCGCCGGCATCCGCCAGGCCGAGTGGTCGTGGGCCGGCAACATCCCGTCGATCGAGACCAACATCCGGGGCATCATCGTCAACCGCATGAAGGGCGCGGAACCCAGCAAGGAGACGCTGGA
>DATHNU010000021.1:0-2490 GCA_035485695.1 Reyranella sp.
GGTCTACGAGAACATCGCCACCATGAAGGCGCAGCTCAAGGTGATGGGCCTGTCGCTCGACTGGAGCCGCGAGCTCGCGTCCTGCGATCCGTCCTACTATCGCCACCAGCAGAAGATGTTCCTCGACTTCTGGCAGGCCGGACTCGCCTACCGCAAGGAAGCCTGGGTCAACTGGGATCCGGTCGACAATACCGTGCTGGCCAATGAGCAGGTGATCGAGGGCAAGGGCTGGCGCACCGGTGCGCCGGTCGAGCGGCGTATGCTCACCCAGTGGAACCTCCGGATCACCAAGTTCGCCGACGAACTACTGAGCCGCCTCGACACCCTGGATCGCTGGCCGGAGAAGGTGCGGCTGATGCAGGCCAACTGGATCGGCAAGAGCCGCGGCGCCCGCGTCTTCTGGCAGCTCGTCGATTTGTCGGGTGCCGATCGCGGCAAGCTCGAGATCTTCACCACCCGACCCGACACGCTCTACGGCGCTTCGTTCGCCGCATTGTCGCCCGAACATCCGCTGGTCACCGAACTGGCCGAAAAGGATCCGGGCTTGCAACGCTTCATCGCCGAAAGCCGCAAGACCGGCACCGCGGCGGCCGAGGTCGAGACCGCGGAGAAGATCGGCTACAAGCTGCCCCTGCTCGCCCGGCATCCGCTGATGCCGGGCAAGACCATGCCGGTCTATGCCGCCAACTTCGTGCTGATGGAATACGGCACGGGCGCCATCTTCGGCTGCCCCGGCCACGATGAACGCGACCACGAATTCGCGACGAAGTACGGCCTGCCGATCATCCCGGTGGTGATGCCCGAGGGTGCCGACCCCAAGAGCTTCAGCGTCGCCGACGAACCGTTCGTCGAGGATGGCGTGATCATCAACTCGGATTTCCTGAACGGGCTGTCCGTCGAGGACGCCAAGGCCCGGGTGATCGCGCGCCTCGAGGAGCTGGGCGTCGGCAAGGGCACGACGCAATACCGCCTGCGCGACTGGCTGGTGTCGCGCCAGCGCTACTGGGGCTGCCCGATCCCGGCGATCCATTGCGCGAAGTGCGGCGTCGTCCCGGTGCCGGAAAAGGACCTGCCGGTCGAGCTGCCCGAGGATGTCGATTTCGACAAGCCGGGCAACCCGCTCGATCGCCATCCGACCTGGAAGCACGTCGCCTGTCCGCAGTGCGGCGGCCCCGCCCAGCGCGAGACCGACACACTCGACACCTTCATCGATTCGAGCTGGTACTTCGACCGGTTCACCTCGCCGCAGCTCACGACGGCGCCGTTCGACCGCGAGGAGGACAATTACTGGATGCCGGTCGATCAATATATCGGCGGCATCGAGCATGCGATCCTGCACCTGCTCTATTCGCGCTTCTGGACCCGCGCCATGCGCGAAGTACAGATGACCAGCCGCGACGAACCGTTCGACGGCCTGTTCACCCAGGGCATGGTTCTGCACGAGACCTACCGCGCGACCGACGGGACCTGGTTGCTGCCGGAGGAGGTCGAGCGCCTCTCGGGCGGCAGCATCGTGCGCGCTTCCGATAAAAGCCCGGTCGAGGTCGGCCGCTCGGAGAAGATGTCCAAATCGAAGAAGAACGTCGTCGACCCGGACCAGATCATCCGCGACTACGGCGCCGATACCGCGCGCTGGTTCATGCTGTCGGACAGCCCGCCCGAACGCGACCTCGAATGGACCGAATCAGGCATCACCGGCGCCTGGCGGTTCCAGCAGCGCCTGTTCCGCATCGCCACCCAGGCGTTGGCCGATCTCCCGCCGGTCGGCACGGCCAGGCCCGCCACGCTCTCCGAGGCCGCGACCGAGCTGCGCCGCGCCGCGCACAAGGCGATCGCCGGCGTCTCGACCGACATCGAAGCCTTTCATTTCAACAAGGCCGTGGCGCGGCTCTATGAGCTCGCCAACACCATCGATTCGACCGAGCCCACGGACGCGGGCATCCGGTGGGCGCTGCGCGAGGCGCTGGAGATCTTCGTGCGCCTGGCCGGGCCGATGACGCCGCACCTCGCCGAGGAGCTGTGGCAGGCGCTGGGCCACAAGGCGCTGCTGGCCGATTCGCCGTGGCCGCTGGCCGAGGACGCGCTGCTGGTAGATGATACGGTGACGATGGCGGTGCAGCTCAACGGCAAGCTGCGCGGGACCCTGCAATTGCCCAAGGATGCGGCCAAGGACGTCGCCGAGAAGGCGGCCCTGGCGCTGCCCGAGCTGGCGCGCGGCCTCGACGGCAAGACGCCCAAACGGGTGATCGTCGTCCCCAACCGCATCGTCAACGTCGTAGTGTGAACCCCCGAAGCCAGAGAGGCGATGACCATGGCGCGCAAACCGAACTACGAATTCGAACGCCGCGAACGCGATCGCCTCAAGGCCATCAAGGTCGCCGAGAAGGCCCAGGCCAAGAAAGAGGCCCGCGAACGCGCCCGGCTGGAGAATGCCGGCGAAGCGCCGCCGACCGACGTCGAGCCTGAGCCGGAAAAGACCTGATCGCCACG
>DATHNU010000022.1:0-3167 GCA_035485695.1 Reyranella sp.
TTGGACCGGGTCACGACGACGAACGGCAGGAAAGCATCGTGCTTGATAGTCGCCTTTGTGGTCTGCTTGCGCGCCAGTTCCGCCGCGGACTTCACGGCATTGTAGCCCATCGCGTAGGGTTCCTGCACGATCAGGGCATCATAAATCCCCTGCTTCAGATCCCGAATCTGCTCCGGATCGGCGTCGAATGAGACGAGCTTGATCTCGCGCTGCTTGCCCGCCTCCAGAATGGCGGCGGAAGCGCCCGCCGCGGCAGCCGAGTGCGTGACATATACCCCCTTGAGATCGGGATTGGCCTGGATGGCGGAGGCGACCTGCTGAGCGGCCTTGGTTGAGCTCGTCTCCGGATAGGCGACCGGCAGGAGCTTGGCGGCGGGGTGCTCCTTCTTGAAGGTGTCGATGAAGCCTTTCACACGGGCGTCGATATCGGGCAGGCCTGGCCGCATGCCCACGACGAGGAACGTCCCGCTGTCGCCCACGATCTGCACCATCGCATTCGCCGCAGCGATGCCGCCCTGATAATGGTTCGACTGGATGTTCTGGCTGTCGACCGGCTCATCGAGCGGGGCGTCGATGGTGACCACGGGCGTGCCCGCGTCCTCGAGCGCCTTGACCTGCGTGATCAGCGCTTTGCCATCCGTCGGCGACAGCACGATGCCGTCGGGATGGGTCTGCAACGCGGCGTCAATGAACGGCTGCTGCAGTGAGATGTCCCAGTCGGGCGGACCGGTCCACGAGAGGTCGACGTTAAACTCCTTGGCAGCCTTTTCCGCGCCGCACTGGACGGTCGTGTAGAACGGAATGCCGACCTGGCCCGCGAGAAAGGCGATCCGGACCGGCTTGCTCGTCTCGGCCGACTGTGCCGCGGGCGCTGCCACTGCCAGCGCGATCGCCGTTCCGAACGTCAGATATCGTAACTTACGCAAGGTATTCATTTGCTTCTCCCACGGTTAAGCCTGAACTACTTAAGCGACTGGCGATTCCTTTGATCGATGTAGACGGCAAGGATGATGATGATGCCAACGACGATCAACTGGTAGAACGAGTCGACCCGCATGATGACCAGACCGGTGCTGAGCACGACTGGGACCAGCGTGCCGATCACCGCGCCGGGAATGGAGGCAACACCCCCGAAAAGGCTGGTACCGCCGATCACCGTGGCGGCGATCGCCTGAAGGTTGTCGGTCTGGTGGCCGCCGATGTTAGTCGTCGCGAACCGCGAGATGTCGACCATGGCGGCGAGACCGGTGAGCATCCCCATCAGCCCGAACAGAACGATAAGATGGCGCCCGGTCGCGATCCCGGCCCGGCTCGCCGCCTCGGGCGAGGAGCCGATCGCCAGCGTATGGATGCCGAAGCGCGTCCGCGCTAGCACGAACCAGAAGACGGCCGCGACCAAGAGCGAGAGGATCACCGGCATCGGCACCACGCCGAAGACGCGATTGACTGCGAATCCGGTCTGCAGGCTGCGCGGCAGGTTCGGAATGTTCGCACCATGCGTGATAACGAGCGTCGTTCCGAGGCCAATGCCGGTAGTCGCCAATGTCACTAGAAAGGAGGACAGGCGCAGGCGCGTGACGAGAATGCCGTTGATGACGCCGAACAGGGTCCCAGTGACCACTGCCACCGCCGTGCCGGCGACTACCGCCCAGCCGAGGTTCGGATAATCGCCGGCTGCCACCTCGTCCAGCGTGCCGGCGAGCGAGACAATCGTCATCGCAGCCAGCACCGAGGACAGGGTGAGGTTGGCGCCGATCGATAGGTCGAGCTGCCCGGCCCCCAGAAGATAGGTCATCCCCACGGTCAGCAGCATCAACTCGGCGGCGTTTAGCGCGATGGTGAACAGATTGCTGAGGCTGAAGAAGACATGGTTCGGCGATATCACGCCAAAGACGCCGACGATGACGAGTAGGCAGAGGAATATCCAGAAGGCCGTCGTCTGCCGGGCGCGCGCGGCAAAACCCATGGCATCTGGGCCCTGCGTTTGACCGGCCGTCGTCTCGCTGCCGGTGCTCATGCCGACTTTCCTTCCCCCAGCATCGCGTCGACCACGTCGCGCACGGTGACCTCCGACGGCACGAACTCGGCGGCCGTGTGGCCGTGGCGCAGCACGATGATCGCGTCGGCGAGTTTCAGGACCTGTGGGATGTCGTGCGAGATCAACAGCACCGCGAGATTGCGCTGGGCGGCCGACCGGATCGCCTGATAGACCATCTCGCGTTGGCGCGCTCCCAGCGCAGCCGTCGGCTCGTCCATAAGCATCGCGTGGCGCGCCCATTTGACGGCGCGGGCCACAGCGACCGCCTGACGCTGACCGCCGGAAAGACTGCGGGTCGAAGCTCGATAGGATTTCAGGTCAATGCCGAGATTGCGCAGCACGGTGCGCGTCTCGGCCATCATGGCGACGCGATCGACCGTGCCGAGACGTCCGAGCCAGCCGGGGAGCGTTAGCTCGCGCCCGAGATACACGTTCTCGGCCACCGAAAGGTCGGGCGCCAGGGCAAGGTCCTGATAGACAGTTTCGACGCCACGATCCTGCGCGTCCTGGACCGAGGTCAGCTCAATCGGCTCTCCGTCAAAACGCAATTCTCCGCCATCCGGACGATGCTCGCCGCTCAGCACTTTCATGAAGGTGGACTTGCCAGCGCCGTTGTCGCCGAGAATTGCGGTAATCTCGCCGCGATACAGGCCCAGCGACACGCCGCGCAAGACCTCTAGCGAGCCGAAGTTCTTGACGATGCCCCGAGCCTCGACCGCCGGTGGTTCGGTCCTCACTCTGCTCATACTATGCCCTTTGCGGCAGGGTACCGCCGCTGGGCGGGCGGCGCCGTGCTGGCACGAATGATCAGCTCGGCATTGAGACAGAGCCGCCGCGGTTTCGGGGGATGTTTGCGGCTCAGGCGGAGCAGCAGGCGCTCCGCCGCGATCCGTCCCATCTCGTAGGATGGCTGCGCCACGGCCGTGATGGGCGGGTTGGATAGCGGGTACCATTCCATGTCGGCGAAGCCGACGATGGAGATGTCGCGCGGGATCGCGAGCCTGGCCTCAGCGATGACGAGCAGCGCGCCGACGGTCATTAAATTGTTGGTGACGAACACGGCGGTGGGGCGCCGCTTTTCGAGACGCAGGAGCGCCCGCATCGCGCGATCCCCGCCCTCATGGGTGGA
>DATHNU010000023.1:0-3435 GCA_035485695.1 Reyranella sp.
CGGGCTCGGCGATCGGCTTGCCCCACATCAGCGCCTCGCCGGACGACGGCTGCTCGAAGCCCGCCATGATGCGTAAAAGGGTCGACTTGCCGCAGCCCGACGCGCCGATCAGGCAGACGAACTCGCCTTTGCGGATCGAGAGGCTGGCGTCGGACAAAGCGTGGATCGTCTGGTCCTGCAGCTGGAAGACTTTCGAGACCCGCTTGATCTCGACGATGGGGCTCGCCGGATCAGCCATGGTGATTCGGACTCCAGCGCAGCAGCCGGTTGCCGATCAGCACGACGACCCGGTCGGAGAGATAGCCCGCGACGCCGATCACGATCATGCCGCAGATCACCAGCTCGGTGCGCGACAGGGTGCGGCCATCCATGATGACGGCGCCCAGGCCCTGCGGCACGCCGGTCATTTCGCCGACCACGATGACGAACCAGGCGAGGCCCAGGCCCAGCCGCAGGCCGGTGAAGATGGCGGGCGTCGCGGCCGGCAGCACGACCTTGTAGAACTGCGCGTTGCCGCGGCAGCCCAGCATCGAGGCCGCCTCGAACAGCTTGGGATCGACCGAGCGCACGCCGAACACGGTGTTGAGCAGGATCGGATAGAAGGCGCCGAGACAGACCAGCGCGAAGGCCGACTTGGCGCCCAGCCCGAACAGGATCATCGACAGCGGCAGCCAGGCGGTGACCGGGATCGGCCGCATGACCTGCAGGAAGGGATCGAGCAGCATGCGCGCGGTCGGCATGCGGCCGACCATGATGCCGATCGGCAAAGCGAACAGTGCGGCCAGCGCGAAGCCGCCATAGACCCGACTCATCGACGCCAGCAGATGCGTGAGCAGGGTGCCGGAGTAGGCGTCGTCGTAGATTCCGCCCACGGCGAAATCGACCATGTACTCGGCGACCGCGTAGGGCGTCGGGATCAGGAGCGTCCAGCGCTGCGTCGTCGCCACCTGCCAGAACGCCAGCAGCAGCAACGGCACGATCAGCGCGAGCACGACCGGCTTTGCGCGGCGCCAGAGCGACTTCGGGCGCCTGCCGGAGATGACCGCCGGCTCCGCGCCCGTGTCGAGGCTCGTATCCGCGATCGTCATGCGCTGGGGGCGCGCCACTCCAGTGGCGCGTCATGGGATGTCGAACGACAAGAAAGACGCGTCACTGGAGTGACGCGCCCCCAGCCATGACGAGTCATCTGGCGGATGCCGACCATGCCCTAGCTTGCCGCCAGATCGTTGGAGAAGGTTGGATTGAGGAAGGTCTCGAACTTGGGCAGCGCGCGGATCTGCTTAAGCTCGAGCATCTGCTGGGCGTAGGTCTTGGCCTGACCCTGCACGGTGCTGTCGAGCTTCCAGACGAACTCGACGTTATTGGCCCCCAGTGCCTGGTCGACGGCGGCGCGGTTGGCGCCCAGCTTCTGCACCGTCATGTCCGTGACGGCGGCCTTGTTGGCCATCATGAACTCGACGGCCTGGCGATGCGTCTTCAGCATCGTCCGCACGAGGTCGGGATTCTTGGCGACCGTGTCCTCGTGCGTGCCGAAGATCATGTTCAACCCGCCCATCCGCGTCGAGTACGGATACTCGACGAGCTGGCCCGCGCCCGAGGTGATCGACAGAGCCGGGCCGGGCTCGGCGCCGACATAGGCGTCGACGTCGCCGCGCGCCAGCATGGCGGGCATCTCGCCGAACGGCACGCGCACAGCCGTGACATCCTTGATCGACAGGCCCTCCATGCGCAGCCGCTCCATGATGAAGACCTCCTGGGTCGAGCCCGGCCAGATGCCGACGCGCTTGCCCTTGAGATCCTTGACGGTCTTGATGTCGGAGCCTGCCTTGGAGATGACGCCCATGCCCTTGGTGGAGAGCGCCCCCACGACGGTGACGGGCTCGCCCACGGCGCCGCCCAGGATGGCGGCGGCGATGCCGAAGGTGCCGAAATCGACCGATTTGGTGACCACGGCGTTCTTGCCGTCGGTCGGGCTGTCGAACACGATGATCTCGATCTTGAGGTCGGCCGGCGCGAACTTTTCATAGAAGTACGGCGGCATGGAATGGACCAGCCGCAGCGCGCCCATCTTGACCGTGCGGGTCTCCGCCCGCAGCACGGCGGGAGCGGCGAGGCTGGCGGCGGCAAGGCCCGCACCCGCGAAAAGTCGGCGACGATTGATCATTGGCTCTGGCCTCCCGGCGCTGTTGCCTCGGGCTCGCAACAGCCGTGCCAAGAGTCCTTGCGCGATCCAATCACCTCACTTTGAGAAGCAAGCGCCCGAAGGGCGCGTCTCGATTCGCGCGGAGTAATCTCCGCGCTTGGTGGGCAACCCGCACGTCCTGGGGCCCACCCCTTGAGACGCGGCAAAGCCCGGGGGTTACCCCGCGCGACGCCGACCGTTCCTCAGGGTGAGGCTGTCAGGCCAGCAGCAGGAGCTGCTTCGTCAGTTGGCCGTCGGCGTCGCGCAGCTCGTGTGTGATTGTGAAATGGTCCGCGCCCGCCACCGGGATCAGCGCCCCCGGCAGGTGCTCCGCCGCGCGCTTTTCGTGGAGCGCGCGGCTGTCGCCGACCAGCGGCGGCAGCTCGGCCGTGCCGTAGGCGATGGAAAGCGGCTTTTTCACCATGGGCAGGCGGAGCGGCGAGAGGGCGGCGAGCTCGGCGTCGCTCAGCTGCAATTTTTCATTGAGGTAGGTGTCGCGGATCGGCCCCAGCTCGAACACGCCCGACACGGCGAGGCCCGCGCTCACCCGGGCGTGGCCCAGGCATTGCGCCGTGAGATGGCCGCCAGCCGACCAGCCCGACAGCACCACCTTGCCGGTGATGCCGTGCGCCGATCCGTTGGCCGCCAGCCAGTCGAGCGCGGCATTGATCTCGGCCACGATCTCGCTGAGCGTGGCGTCGGGCGCCAGAGTGTAGCCCGGCAGCGCGGCTGCCCAGCCATGGGCGTAGGCGCCGGCGATCAGGCTGGCGAATTGGTCGCGGCTGTTCCTCTGCCAGTAGCCGCCATGGATGAAGACGAAGCAGGGTGCGTTGGCCTCCTTCGCCGGGAACAGGTCCCACACGTTGCGCTCCTTGGGCCCGTAGCGCAGGTCGAGATGCTTCGGGTGTGCTTTGCGGAAGGCGTCGGAAGCGGCGATGCGCGCGGCGTTCAGCTCGGCGCTGTTCCTGACCGCGTCGGTGTTGTTGTAGGCCGCATCGCGCTCGGCCTTCGTCATCATTCCCCAATTCATGTCGTTCTCCGTTCATGTGGAAGCTCGTCACTTCCTCCTGTCCAGGATCACGATAGCAATTCCCGCGATGATCAGCGCGGTTCCGAGCAGCAGGCTCGTGGTGATGGGTTCGCCGACCAGGACGGCCGAGGCGGCGATGCCGACCAGCGGCGTGCCCAGCATGCCGAGCGACCCGGTGATCGGCGGCAGGGCGCGGGCGACCGAGACGGCGGCCCAGGTGCCG
>DATHNU010000024.1:0-2736 GCA_035485695.1 Reyranella sp.
ACCGGCTTGCCCAGCACGAAGGGCGGATCGAGCGACAGCACGTTGAACTCGGGCGGCGCGCCCGAATCTCCCAAGGCGCCCAGCAGCGCGATGATGGCGTCGTCGTGCACATGGATGGTGGCCCCGATGTCGGGCCGCAGCCGCAGGATCTCGCGGCTGAGATTGTGGCCGACGCTGGTCATGCGCTCGCCCCACACGATGCGGCTCGTCGGCACGTCGGTGATGACGATGTTCTCGAGCTCCATCTCCTCGAGCGAGATCTCGGCATGCTTGGTGTAGGCGAGCCCGTGCGGGAAATCCGGATGCGGAACGCGCATCACCATGTTGCCCAGCGTGTTGTGGACGTAGCCGCGGCCGGCGACGAGATGGGCATATTTGATGAACTGGCGGCCGATGGCGGGATCGAAGGCGATCGGTGTCGGCATGGCGGTGTTTCCTCCCGGCGCCGCCCAGCCTAGCAGACAATGGGGGCTGGGCATGCTCTTCGTTCACGCTCCTCTCCCCCTTGGGGGAGAGGCTGGGTGAGGGGGTGATGCAGGAGCCGGCCTTCGCGTTGACCCCCTCACCTAACCTCTCCCCCAAGGGGGAGAGGAACATGAGGTGACATGATCTCGAGGCGCGCTACGCCAGCGGCAGGGCCGTCGCCTGCTTGACCGGCCGCAAGGCGAAGGAGCTCCTGATCTGGGCGATGCCGGCGATCTTGGTGAAGTCCATGACGAAGCGCTCGTAGGCTTCGAGATCGGGCACGACGACCCTCAGAAGGTAGTCGCTGTCGCCGGTCATCAGGTAACACTCCATGACCTCGGGCCGCGCCGCGGCGGCGCGCTCGAAGGCCTGCAGGGCCTTCTCGACCTGGGTGGTGAGCGAGACGCTCATGAAGACGTTGACCGAGAGGCCGACCGACCGGGCGTCGAGCTGGGCGGCATAGCCCTTGATCACGCCCGCCTCCTCCAGCGCCTTGACCCGCCGCCAGCACGGCGAGGAAGACAGGCCGACCTGCTGGGCGAGGTCTGAATTGCTCAGCCGGCCGTCGCGCTGCAGGCGCTCGAGAATGCGTCGATCGATGGCATCCAGGGAGATCATTGCGTAAAACTGCCAAATTCAGGACGAATATACCCTATACAGCCCGTTTGGACGCCCAAACGCAAGGACCTTCCAACGGCCGAGGCGTATCCCATGGCGATGACCACGATCGCCCCCGTGCAACGACTGAGGATGCTCCGCGAGCTGGAGCGCAAAGTGTTGTGGCTGAGCGCCTGGACCGTTCACCACGCCAACCACATCCGGCCCAACCGCGACGGGCTCAAGGTGGGCGGCCACCAGGCGTCGTGCGCCTCGCTGGCCACGGTGATGACGGCGCTCTATTTCTCGGTGCTGCGGCCCGAGGACCGCGTCGCGGTGAAGCCGCACGCCTCGCCGGTGTTCCACGCCATCCAGTACCTGTTCGGCAACCAGACGCGGGACAAGCTCGAGCGCTTCCGCGCGCTGGGCGGCGCGCAGTCCTATCCCTCGCGCACCAAGGACGTCGACGACGTCGATTTCTCCACCGGCTCGGTGGGGCTGGGCGTCGCCATGACGCTGTTCGCCTCGCTGGTGCAGGACTATGTGCGGCTGAAGAATTTGGGCGACGGCGAGCGACCAACCGGCCGCATGGTGGCGCTGGTGGGTGACGCCGAGCTCGACGAGGGCAACATATTCGAGGCGCTGCTCGAAGGCTGGAAGCACGACGTCCGGAACCTGTGGTGGGTGATCGACTATAATCGCCAGAGCCTCGACGGCGTGGTCAACGACCGCCTGTTCGGCCGCATCGGCGAGATGTTCGAGCTGGTCGGCTGGCGCGTGGTCACCCTGAAATACGGCAAGCTGCTGGAGACGGCGTTCGCCCAGCCCGACGGCGATCATCTGCGGCAATGGATCGATGACTGCCCCAACTCGCTCTACTCGGCGCTGGTGTTCAAGGGCGGCGCCGGCTGGCGCGAGGCGCTGACGCGCGACCTCAACCAGTATCCCGGCATCCGCCGCATCCTCGAGCAGCACGACGATGCCGCGCTGCACCGGCTGATGACCAACCTCGCCGGCAACGACATGCAGGCCGTGCTCGACGCCTTCGAGGGCGTTTCAGACGACCAGCCGACCTGCTTCATCGCCTATACGATCAAGGGCCAGGGCCTGCCCTTCGCCGGCCACAAGGACAACCATTCCGGCCTGATGACGCTCGACCAGATGGCGAGCTTCAAGAAGGGCATGACGATCGCGGATGGAAAGGAGTGGGACAAGTTCGCCGGCCTTTCCGCCACGCCCGACGAGCTGCAGGCCTTCATCGCCGAGGCGCCGTTCAACACCGCGGGACGCCGTCGCACGGAGGCGCCGGTGGTGGCGATTCCAACCGCGCTGCCACGGCCGACCGACAGGAAGTCGAGCACCCAGGAAGGCTTCGGCAAGATATTGAACGCCATCGCCGCCGAGGACAGCGAGCTCGCACGGCGCATCGTCACCACCTCGCCCGACGTCACGGTGTCGACCAATCTCGGCCCGTGGGTCAATCGCCGCGGCCTGTGGGCGCATACCGAGGCCGAGGATGTGTTCCGCGAGCTAAAAGTCGTGTCGGCCCAGCTGTGGCGCAAGACGCCGCGCGGCCAGCACCTCGAGCTCGGCATCGCCGAGAACAACCTGTTCATCCAGCTCGCCGCCATGGGCCTCAGCCATCAGATCTTCGGCGCGCGCCTGCTGCCGATC
>DATHNU010000025.1:0-3113 GCA_035485695.1 Reyranella sp.
TCGCCATCTGCCACAGCCAGGTCATGAAGCGGACGTGCGGCGCCTGGTCGAGGCCGAGCGACGCGCGGATCTTTTCGATCTGCTCCGGGCTCGCCTGGTCGCCCGCCAGCACCATCGCCGGATCGCCCGGCGTCAGATAGAGCAGGCTGAAGACGATGAGCGCCACGATCCCCATCACGGGAACGGCCATCAGGAGGCGCCGGATGGTGTAGCCCAGCATCTGCTTATGTCGTCCTGAGCGCAGCGAAGGACCTCATGGCACTTCAACGAGCACGTCGGTCACAATCGCCATGAGATCCTTCGCTGCGCTCAGGATGACAACCAGGGCGCGCCATCAACTCTTGCCAATGTTCCAATAGGCGGCCACCGGGCAGGGGAAAACGCCGGTCAGGTTTTTGCGATAGGCGACCAGCGACACCAGCGAGCCGAGCGGGATGTAAGGCAGCGTCTTGAAGGCCTCCACCTGCAGGGCGATCGCGAGCTTCTTCTGCTCCTGCGGATCGGTGGCACTGGCCCATTGGTCGCGCAGCGACTCCATCTCGGGGTCGGTCGGCCAGCCGAACCAGGCCGTCGCGCCGCCGGCGCGCAGCATCTGATGGACCGCGGGATTGACGATGTCGGACCCGGTCCACACGGTGACGAACAGGCTCCAGCCGCCCTTGTCGACGGGCTCGCGGCTGGTGCGGCGCTGCGCCATGGTGGCGAAATCCATGGCGACCAGCTCGACATTCATGCCCAGGCGGCGCATCAGGTCCTCGGCGACTTGGCACATCGCCGCCAGGGCCGGCGCTTCCATCACGCCCAGGATCACGACCTTCTCGCCGGCGTAGCCTGACTCCTTGAGCATCGCCTTGGCCTTGTCGAGGCTTTTGATCTTGAGGATGTCGGCGCCCGCGTCGCTGAAATAGGGCGAGTCGCTGCCGTAATAGCTGTAGCAGGGCTTGATCAGGCTGGGGTCGGAGACCGCGCTCTTCAGGAAGTCGTTCTGGTCGACCGCCATCGCCAGAGCCTGCCGCACCTTGGGATTGTTGAAGGGCGGTTGCGCGTGGTTGAGCTGCAGCATGTAGTAGGAGCCGGTCGGATTGCGCGGCGATACGACGATGTTGGGATCGCTCTTCAGTACCTGGACCAGGTCGAGCGTCGGCGCGTCCCAGTAATCCTGCTCGCCGGCCTGGAGCGCCGCCATCGCGGTCGATGGATCGCTGATGAAGGACCATTCGATGCGATCGACTGCCGGGATGCGACCGCCGGCGATGCTGTCGACCGGTTCCTTGCGCGGGATGTAGCTGTCGAACTTCGCCCACGCGGCGCGCGCCCCGGAGACGAACTCGCTTTTCAGGAAGCGGTAGGGGCCGCTGCCGATGGTCTCGGTCACCTGCTTCATCGGATCCACCTTCGCCATGCGCTCCGGCATGATGAAGCATTGGGAGGAGTTTGATTTTCCAAGGGCGGAGGGCAGGAGAGCAAACGGTTTCTTGAGCTTGATGCGGAACCTGCGGTCGTCGATAGCCTCGAAGGAACCGACGAACTTCATGGTGAGTTGGCCGAACCCATCGCGCGCGCCCCAGCGCTCGATCGAGGCGATGCAGTCGGGCGAGCGCACAGGTTCGCCGTCGTGGAATTTCAGTCCCTCGCGCAGACCCAGCACGTAGGCCTTGCCGTCATCCTCGACGGTCCAACCTTCGGCCATCTGCGGATGCGGCAGGTAGTTCGAATCGACCGCCAGAAGCTGGTCGAAGGTCAGGAAGGCATAGTCCTTGGTCGGCGGCGCGGTGGTCCAGATCGGATCGAGAGAGGCCAGGTTGCCGTTGTGGATGATGCGCAGGGTCTTGGCGGCGTTCTTTTGCGCCAGGGTCGTGCGGGCGAAGGCCGGCAGTGTGCCCGCGGCGAGCGACGCGCCCCGGAGGAAGTTTCGTCTCTTCATGAGCTGCACTTTCCGCGCAAAGGAGGGGCCAAGACGAAAAGGCCGTCGCAAAGACCGGGCCAATGGTCGGGACGTTGGCGGACCCCCGTCAAAGCGGCTATAGCGAGGCGTCGCATGATCGCCAACGCCCGCATGTACTCCGTCACGCCCGAGGTCGCGGTGCTGTGGCGCAGCTTGCTCGCGGCGGTGCTCAGGGAAGTCGATGCGTCGATCGACATCGTCGATCACGCGCCACCCGCGCCAATCTCCGAACTCTGGCAGAGGCCGGACAAGGCCGCCGTGTTCATGTGCGGGCTGCCCTGGAGCCTGGCCGCGCCGCGGCCGACCTTGGTCGTGGCGCCCAGACCGTCGCCGGCAGCCTATGGCGGTCGCGCCTGCTACTGGACCGACCTCGTGGTACGCGCCGACAGCCCGTTCCGGTCGCTGGAGCAGACCTTCGGCCACCGCCTGGCGCTCACCACGCCTGAATCGCAGTCAGGCTATGCGGCCGCCTTGTACACGCTGATGGCCTTTGGCAGCGAGAAGCCGCTCTATCGCGAGATCATCGAGCCGCGCTTCACGCCGATGGGCGCGCTTCGCGCCGTGATCGAGAACAAGGCCGAGGTGGCACCCATCGATTCCTATGCGTGGGCGCTCCTCGCGAAATACGCGCCGGACCTCACCGCGCAGGTCCGCGTCATCGAGAGCACCGAACCGACCGCGATTCCGGCGGTCGTGGCCTCCGGCCCCGCCCCGGCGGGCGTCGCCGCTGCTTTCCTGGCGGCCGGCACGGAGGCGTCGACGCGGGCGCTGATGGACCAACTCTTGCTTCACAGCTTTGCCCGCCCCGAGGCGGAGGCCTATGATGCATTGCGAGAGAGGTTCTTGACCATGCAGGCGTTCTGGCGCCGACATCCCCTGGCAGAGAAAGCCCATCCGATTTTCGCCGCCGAATTGGGCAGGCACTGACCATGCAGGCGATCTCGCGCAAATTCTGGGACGTGGAAGGTCCGATCTGGATCTTGGCCGTGGCGAACTACGGCGCCTGGTTCTGCTGATGTGGTACCAGGCCTACATCCACGAGTTGCCGCGTTTCTATCGCGAAAATCGCGCGAAGCTGCTGAAGCACAACGACTTCGTGTTCCGCGGCTACTGGGAGATCACGCGTCAATATCTGTTCAAGCCGGTGTTCGTGCCGGTTCATCCGACC
>DATHNU010000026.1:0-7300 GCA_035485695.1 Reyranella sp.
CCGTCGCCCGGCGAGCAGGCCTGCCGGCAGCGCCCTGCCGCCAGGGCCGATCGGATTGCCGGTGTCTCAATGGAAGGTGCGGCCGGAGTCGATCACCAGGGTCTGGCCGATCATGGTGTTAGTGCGGCACATCGTGACCACCTGGTCGGCGACATCGTCCTTGTCGGCGGCCTTGCCGAGCAGCGACGCCTTGCGGCCGATCGCGACCTGCTCGGGCCGCAGGTTCGCCGTCGCGCGCGTGCCCTCGAGCAGGCCGGGCGCCACGCAATTCACCAGCACCTCGGGCGCCAGCGCCACGGCCATACACTTGGTGAGGTGGATCAGACCCGCCTTTGAGACCGCATAGGCGATCGAGGAACCGGTCGGGCCAAGCCCGGCGACCGAGGAGATGTTGACGATCCGGCCGCTGCCCTGCCGTTTCATGACCGGTCCCACGGCCTTGGTCAAAAGCATCGGGCCGGTGAGGTTGATGTCGATGATCTTCGTCCACTCCTCGTAGGTGAGGCCGTCGAGGTCGGTGAAAGGGATCGACTTGTTGTAGGCGGCGTCGTTGACCAGGATGTCGAGCTTGCCGAAGCGTTTCACGACGTCGTCGACCAGGCGCTGCACCTGGTCGCGCTGGGTCACGTCGCAGGCGAAGGCGGCGGCGGCTACCTGATGCTTTTCGAGATCGCGCGCGACGCCGGCCGCCTCGTCCCTACTCTGGGCGTAGACCACGGCGATGTGACAGCCCTCAGCCGCGAGCGCGTGGCAGATGCGTTGGCCGAGTCCGCCATTGCCGCCGGTGACGACAGCGACCGTACCTTTGAGTTCCATGTGTTTCCCCCGATTGATCTTGCTCAAGAGATGCCAAGCAGCCGCGCCGCGGTACCGCCCAGAATGGCGATACGTTGGTCGTCGTTCAATCCCGGCGTATTGAGCACGAGATCGACCTCGGTGCTGGTCCACGGAAACGGGTAGTCGGTGCCGACCATGATCTGACCGGGGCCGGTTTCGGCGATCAGGTGGCGCAACGCCTCGGGCGTGAAGACGATCGTGTCGAAGAAGAGCTGGCCGTCCTTGAGATACGCGGTCGGCTTCTTCTTCGGCAGAGGGCCTACCCGGTCGGGAAATACATGGCACACCGCGTCCGAGCGGTTGGCGTAGGACGGCAGGAAGCCGCCGCCATGCGCGGCGCAGATCTTCAGCCCGGGAAAGCGGTCGAGCGTGCCTTCGAAGATCAGGTGTGACAGGGCGATGGTGGTTTCCAGCGGGTTGCCGATGGTGTTGGTGAGAAGCCCGCTGCCGCCCAGCCGGCCGCTCGGCTCCAGCTCGCGCGTCCCGAGCGGATGCATGAAGACGAGCACGCCCAGTTCCTCGCACTTCGCCCAGAACGGATGGAACCTGGGGTTCGCCAGTTCCTCGCCGGCGACACTGCCGCCCACGCCGACCCCGCGGAAGCCAAGCTTCTTGACCGCGTATTCGACCTGTTCCGCCGCCAGATCGGGATGCTGCAAGGCCGCGGTCGCGAAGGCGACGAAGCGCTCGGGATTGGCTGCGCAGAATTCGACCAGCGTCTCGTTCTGGACCTTGATCAGCTCCGCTGCGGCGTCGCGCTCGGCCCTGTACCAGTAGGGATTGATGCTGAGCGCTTCGACATCGATGCCCTGCGCGTCCATCGCCGCGATGCGCACGCTGGTGTCGGTCATCAGCAGGCCCGGCGCCTCGAGCGGATGCTTGATGACAGCCATCGCCGCCGGCACCGCGCAATGGGCGTGGATGTCGATGGTCTTGACCCTCTTGCCGTTGACCACCACCTCGCGCCGCCGCGCATGCGCATGGCCATGCCCATGCGGCTGCGAGTTCGCCGTCGCCGCCGCACTTTGCATCGCACAGCCCGTGAAGGCGATACCGCCGGCCGGCGTGCTCGGAACCAGATCCCCGCTCAAAGCCATTTCCATCTCCCCGCTTTTTCGTCCGTCAGGGCGCGAGCCTACAACGCCTTGATCGCGGAGTCGCCCCAGGCGGAGCCTTGTCATCGCGGTCGCCTTGGGTACGATGGCTGCTCTGTTGCGGAGAGCCCTGTCCATGGCCGACCATGATCATGACCATCACGACGAACATCATTCCGAGCTGTCGGAAACGCAGCTGCGTGTCCGCGCGCTTGAAACAATCCTGACTGAAAAGGGTTACATCGACCCTGCGGCGCTCGACGCCATCGTGGAGGCCTACGAGACCAAGGTCGGCCCGCGCAACGGCGCGCTGGTCGTCGCCCGGGCGTGGACCGATGCCGCGTTCCGGCAGGCGCTGCTGAAGGACGCCACGGCGGCGGTCGCCACGCTGGGCCATGTCAGTCCCGTCGGCGATCACCTTGTCGCGGTCGAGAACACGCCCCAGCGCCATAACATGATCGTGTGCACGCTGTGCTCCTGCTATCCGTGGGAAGTGCTCGGGCTGCCGCCGGTCTGGTACAAGTCGGCGCCCTATCGCTCGCGCGCCGTCAAGGATCCGCGCGGCGTGCTGTCCGACTTCGGCCTTGCGCTGCCGAAGGAAACCGAAATACGCGTCTGGGATTCGACCGCCGAGACACGCTTCCTCGTCGTGCCGATGCGCCCCGCCGGCACCGAAGGCTGGAGCGAGGAACGCCTCGCCGACCTGGTCACCCGCGATTCGATGATCGGCACCGGCCTTGCCCGCTCCCCGGCGGAGATCGCGTCGTGAACGGCGTGCACGACATGGGCGGCATGGATGGCTTCGGCAAGGTCGAGGTCGAGCCCAACGAGCCGCCGTTCCACGAGAAATGGGAGGGCCGCGTGCTCGCCATGCAGCGGGCGCTGGGCTACGCCGGGGCCTGGCACATCGACCACGGCCGGTTCGCCCAGGAGGCGTTGCCGCCGCGCGTCTATCTCGCCGCTTCCTACTATTGGCGGTGGGCGCTGGGGATGCAGAAGAACCTGCTCGAGCGCGGCTTCGTGGGCGAGGACGAGATCGCCGCCGGCCATGCGTTGCGACCCGGCAAGGCCCTGCCGCGCAAGCTCACGGCCGATGTCGTGCCGGCCAACATGACGCGCAACTCGTACTTCCGTCAGCAACAGGGCCCTGCCCGGTTCAAGCCGGGCGACCGCGTGCGCACCAAGAACATCAACCCGCTGACCCACACCCGCCTGCCCCGCTACGCGCGCGACAAGCTGGGCACGGTCGAGCTGATCCACGGCTGCCATGCCTATCCCGATTCGGTCGCGGCCGATCACGGCGACGATCCGCAGTGGCTGTACACGGTCGTGTTCGACGGACGAGAGATCTGGGGCGCGGACGCCGACCCGACCCTGAAGATCTCGATCGACGCCTTCGAGCCTTATCTCGATCCGGCGTGATGGATCGGCAAACCATTCCTGTTCCCGGCATTCCGCGTGACGCCGCGGGCCCGGTGTTTCGCGAGCCGTGGGAGGCGCAGGCCTTCGCCATGGCGCTCGCCCTGCATGCCCGCGGCCTGTTCACCTGGCCGGAATGGGCGGCGACGCTCGGCGCCGAGATCAAGCGGGCGCAGGCGGCGGGCGATCCCGACACCGGCGAGACCTATTACCGGCACTGGCTCAATGCCCTTGAGCGCCTGGTCGCGGAAAAGGGCATTGCTGACGCAGCGACCTTGGCCCGCTATCACGATGCCTGGGACCATGCTGCCGACCGCACGCCGCACGGCACCCCCATCGAGCTGCGTCCGGAAGATTTCAGCTAGAGCTCGCTCTCATAGAATGTTCAGCCACAGACAACCTCATCCTGAGGAGCCGCGCGCAGCGCGGCGTCTCGAAGGATGGGCGACAATGAGAGTGTATCCCACCCTTCGAGACGGCCCTGCGGGCCTCCTCAGGGTGAGGTCGGGGCCGCATCAGCATTTCGATCTCATTGTGCAGCGACGGCATCCTTCAGCACCATGTCCGCCGCCTTTTCGCCGATCATGATCGACGGCGCGTTGGTGTTGCCCGATGTGAGCGTCGGCATGATCGAGGCGTCGGCGACGCGCAGCGCTTCGATGCCGTGGACGCGCAGGCGAGCATCGACGACGGCCATGGCATCCGAACCCATCTTGCAGGTGCCGACCGGATGGTAGGTCGTCTCCGCTACCTTCCTGACCCAGTCCAGTATTTCGTCGTCGCTCCGACCGGCGCCGGGCGCAATCTCCGTGACCTGCAGATCGACCATCGCGGGTGCGGTCATGACGGCACGGGCGATACGGACGGCGCGCACGGTGAGCGCCGCATCGATCGGTGACGACAGGAAATTGAAGTTGATCGCGGGCGGCCGCCGCGGATCGGCCGAGACGATGTGGATGTGGCCCCTGCTTTCCGGCCGCATCGGATGCGCATAGCAGGTCACGCCGGACTGCCGGGCGATCCTTGGACCCTTCGGACCCGGTTTGGTCAGCATCGGCACCCAGCCCAGCAGCAGGTCCGGCGCGGCGAGGCCTTCGCGGGAACGGACGAAGGCGCGGATCGGCGCGCCCACCATGGCCAGAAGGCCCTGTCCAAAGAGCGCGTAGCGGAGCGCCTGCTTTACGAGGCCGAGACCGCGTCCTCTGTCATTGTAGGTGATGCCTTTCGCACCAATCGCCCATCGCGTCCGCGGCGCATAATGGTCGCGCAGGTTTTCGCCGACGCCCGGCAGGGCATGCCGCACTTCGATGCCGAGGTCGCGCAGCCGCTCCGGCTGGCCGATGCCCGACAATTCGAGCAATTGCGGCGAATTGATCGATCCGGCGCTCACCACGACTTCATGCACGGCCCGCGCCTCGTGCCGGCTGCCGCCGATGGAATAGCGTACGCCCATGCAGCGGTTGCCCTCGAGCACGAGAGCCTCCGTCAAGGCGCCCGTCTCGATATGGAGATTTTGGCGCTTGCGGATCGGATCGAGATAGCAACGCGCCGTGCTCATGCGGCGGCCCGAGGCGATCGAGGCCTGGCTCATGGCGATGCCATCCTGCCGGGCGCCGTTGTAGTCGGGATTGTGCGCGATCCCGGCCTCGCCGGCCGCCCTGATCAGCGCGGCGTAAAGCGGATCGCGCGGTTCGGGATTGGTGATGCGCAGCGGCCCGTCACGACCGCGCAAGCGATCGTCGCCGCCTTCGTAGTTTTCCATGCGCTTGAAGAAGGGCAGGACGCTGTCGTAGCTCCAACCCTGGTTGCCCATCTGCGCCCAGGTATCGAAATCCTGTGCCTGGCCGCGCACGAACGCCATGCCGTTGATCGCGCTGGAGCCGCCGAGCAAGCGGCCGCGCGGGACCGGGAGCTTGCGGCCGTTGGTGTTGGCCTCGGGCTCCGAACTGTAGAGCCAGTTGGCCGCCGGGTTGGTCAGCAGCCGAGCGTAGCCGATCGGGATGCGTGACCAGGGATGGCTGGCGGGGCCTGCCTCGAGCAGCAGAACGCGGTTGCGCGCATCGGCCGACAGCCGATTGGCCACCACCGCGCCGGCCGATCCGGCGCCGACCACGATGTAGTCGTAGGTTTGCGCGTCGCTCGCCGGCATCATTTGAAGCGATAGCGGAAATCGCAATAGGCGGCGCCCTGCATGATCGTCTGGGTGCGCTTGAACTCGACATCAGGGCCGCCGATATCGGCGATGTGGAAGTCGGAATCGCAGAGCAGGATGCCGCCCAGCTCAGGTTCGCCCAGCGCGCGGAAGAACTCGGCGTACTGGCAACGCGTGATGTTGTATTCGCGCACCGTCCCGTCGTCCTTCAGCATGTCGCGCTCGACCGCATCGCCGATGCGCGGCCGCATGTCCTCGGCCCACACCGCATCCCATTTCTGGCGCGGCGTGCCGTGCTTGGCCTCGCCGATGCGGTGATAGAGATCACGCGCCCATTGGCGCAGCGCCCCGCCCGCGATCCTGTCGGCCGCTTCCTTGCCGATCTCGGCACGCAGCGCCCGCAGCACCGGCACGATCACCGCCGCCTGCAGCTTGGCCTCGTCGAGCAGGGAAAGATTGGCGGCGGCTGGCATGGATGACTCTCCGGTGACGGTTGCAAGTATACGGTCAAAAGACGCAACCCCAACGGTCCGGTTTCGCGGCTCGGACACGTCATCGCGAGGGGCCTCATCCTCTCTTGAATTGACGGCCGCGTTGTCTGCACTCTCGCGGCGACCCCAAGCGCCAAGGAACGGAGCCCATGACCACAGCCCAGCTCGACAGCCTCGTCACCCTGCTCCGCTCGCGCCCGGGCCCCGAAACCCCGGATGTCGCCGAGATACGCGCCCGCTTCGAGAAGATGGGCGAGTTCCTGGGCGGCGCGCCGGACGGCAAGTGCGAGAAGGTCGATGCGGGCGGCGTGCCGGCGGAATGGGTGACGGCGCCGGGCTGCGATCCCATGCGCGCGGTTCTCTACCTGCATGGCGGTGGATACGTCATCGGTTCGATCAACACCCATCGCCGGCTCGCCTATGACATCTCCGCAGCCTCCGGCGCCCGCGTGCTGGTGATCGATTATCGCTTGGCGCCCGAGCATCCCTTCCCGGCGGCCGTGGAAGACGCAGAGACCGCGTGGCGCTGGCTGCTGCAACAGGGCTTTGCCACGAGCCGGCTGGCGATTGGGGGCGATTCCGCCGGCGGCGGGCTCACCTTGGCCACCCTGGTCAATCTGCGCGACCGGAAGCTCGGCCTGCCGGCCTGCGCCGTGGCCATTTCGCCGTGGGTCGATCTCGAAGGCGTCGGCACCAGCATCACGGCGCGCGCGGCGCAGGATCCCATGGTGCAGAAGGACGGCCTGCTGTGGATGGCCGGGCTCTACCTCAACGGCAAGGACGCGAAGACGCCCTTGGCGGCGCCGCTCCACGCCGAGCTGAAGGGCCTGCCGCCGATCCTGGTCCAGGTCGGCACGGCGGAGACGCTTTTGGACGATGCCACCCGCATCGCCGAGAAGCTGCATGCCGCCGGCGTCGATGTACGCTTGGCGATCTGGCCGAACATGCTGCACGTCTTCCCGCTCTTCGCCCCCATCCTCTCGGAAGGGCGGGACGGCTGCCTCGAGATCGGCGGCTTCATCCGGAGCAAGACGGCCTGAAAAAAATCAAGCGCCTCCCCCGTCTTACGGGGGAGGTGGCTCGCAGGGCCGGAGGGGGAAAGCCCCACAGCGACGTGTCTGAAAGACAATGATCATGATCTGAAGCGGGATGACGCTTCGACTGAGGCCTTCCCCCTCCGCCCCCTTCGGGGGCACCTCCCCCGTAAGACGGGGGAGGCAAATAAGAGGCGTCGTCAGGCGCTACCAGTTGCGCCAGCCGTTGCCCCAGGGACTGCCGAACAGGGGCGAGAGAAGGCCGCCGATCAG
>DATHNU010000027.1:0-7118 GCA_035485695.1 Reyranella sp.
GCAAGGAACTTCCGCCGTCGAGCGGCAAGGGCGGCAAGCTCCACTAGAGAGGGCCTCGATGGCCAAGGATACGACGCCCCTCGAGGAGTTCCGCCGCGTCACCGCCACCACCATGCGGGCGGTATCGCGCAAGGAAGTGAACGTCTCCTTCGTGCCCGACGGCGGCTCGCTGTTGGGCAGCGAGGCGCGCATCACCGTGCCGGCGCGCGACCTGCCGGTCGAGGATGTGAGCCGCGTGCGCGGCGAGGCCGATTCGATGGCGCTGAAGCTGCGCCACCACGATCGCAAGACCCATCTGCGCCGCGTGCCGCGCGGCGAGACGGCACGGGCGATCTTCGAGACCGTCGAGCAGGTCCGCGTCGAGGCGCTGGGCGCCAAGCGGATGGCGGGCGTCGCCGACAATCTCTCGGCCCTGTGGCGCCAGCGCTCCGACCAGCGCGGCCACGCCCGCATCAAGTCGAAGGACGACGCGCCGATCGCCGACGTGATCGGCCTGATCGCCCGCGAGCAGCTTCTGGGCGCAGCACCGCCCGACTCGGCCAAGGCGATGGTCGACATGTGGCGCGCCGACGTCGAAGCCGCCGCCGGCCGCGACTTCCAGAAGCTGCGCGAGTCGCTGGGCAACCAGGAAACCTTCGCGCGCGCCGCCCGCCAGCTCATCCGCGACCTCAAGCTGGGCGATGAATCGGCCGACCTGCAGGACGACGACCAGGACGATTCGCAGGATCAGGAGAACGCCGACGGCCAGTCCAACGAGACCGGCGACGACCAGAGCGATTCGAGCGAGACCCACGGCTACGGCGCGCAGGGCGAGGAGACCGAGGACGCGTCGGAGCAGGAGGATGCCTCCGAGACGGTGGCCGACCAGGCGCAGACCGAGATGCAGATGGGCTCGGGCGACGAGGAAGAGCCGGGCCGCGCCGAGCGTCCATGGCTGCCGCCGGGTGCGCTCTCCAACGAGCCGCTGGGCCAGCAGTATCACGCCTATACGGTGAAGTTCGACGAGATCGTCGAGGCCGATCATCTGTGCGACGCCGAGGAGCTCGGCCGGCTGCGCAATCACCTCGACCAGCAGCTCTCCCATCTGCAGGGCGTCATCGGCAAGCTCGCCAACCGCCTGCAGCGCCGCCTGATGGCGCAGCAGAACCGCTCGTGGGACTTCGACCTCGACGAAGGCACGCTCGATGCCGCGCGCCTGGCGCGCATCGTCGCCAATCCCATGCACGCGCTCTCCTTCAAGAAGGAGAAGGACACCAACTTCCGCGACACGGTCGTGTCGCTCTTGATCGACAATTCCGGCTCGATGCGCGGCCGGCCGATCACGGTGGCGGCGATGAGCGCCGACATCCTCGCCCGCACGCTCGAGCGCTGCGGCGTGAAGGTCGAGATCCTGGGCTTCACGACGCGCGCCTGGAAGGGCGGCCAGAGCCGCGAGCAGTGGCTCGCCGCCGGCAAGCCCGCCAATCCCGGCCGTCTCAACGACCTGCGCCACATCATCTACAAGCCGGCCGACGCGCCGTGGCGGCGCGCCCGTAAGAATCTCGGCCTGATGCTGCGCGAGGGCATCCTCAAGGAGAACATCGACGGCGAGGCGCTCTTGTGGGCGCATAACCGCCTGCTGTCGCGCACCGAGGAGCGCAAGATCCTCATGGTGATCTCCGACGGCGCGCCGGTCGACGATTCGACGCTGTCGGTCAATCCCGGCAACTACCTCGAACGCCATCTGCGCGACGTCATCGACTGGATCGAGACGCGCTCGCCGATCGAGCTGATCGCCATCGGCATCGGCCACGACGTCACGCGCTATTACCGCCGCGCCGTAACCATCGTCGACGCCGACCAGCTGGGCGGCACGATGATGGAGCAGCTCGCCTCGCTGTTCGACGAGGAAGAGAAGAAAAAGGTGGCGACCGCCGGCCGCGGCCGGGGCGGCGCCAAGGCCGCCGGCGGCAAGGGCCGACGCGCCGCCTGAGTGCTGCGTCGCATGGCCGTTCGCCGGGCCGCCTGCTAGACGGGCGAGCCTTGTTTTCCGCCGCCCGCTCGCTCCTGACCGTCTGCCTGCTGGCGGCCGCCTGCACCGGCGCATCGCTGCCGCCTGCCGGGGCCAAGGAGCAGGCGCTCGAAATCCACAGCCGGGCCCTGCCCCTCAGGCTCGACGACCCGGCCGCCACCAGCGTCGGCCGCCTGCTGTGGCGCGGCGGCCTGTCGATGAAGGCCAATTCGCGCAGCTTCGGCGGCTGGTCCGACCTGCACGTCACAGCCGATGGACACACCCTCACCTCGATCTCCGACCAAGGCGCCTGGTTCACCGCCTCGGTCGACTACGATGCCAAGGACAATCTGGCGGGGCTGAGCGGCGGCCGGATCGGCAAGCTGCTCGGCCTCGACGGCCAGCCGCTCATCGACAAGGCGGAAGCCGACGCCGAGGGCATGGCGCGCCTGCCCGACGGTTCATGGCTGGTCTCCTTCGAACGCCGGCATCGGCTGTGGCGCTACCCGACGCTTTCGTCGACGCCCGTCCCGTTCGACGGCCCGGCCGATATCGATCGCCAGCCAACCAACGGCGGCATCGAGACGCTGACAGCGCTCGCCGACGGCCGCATCATCGCGATCAGCGAGGAATACAGCCTGCGACCCGGCACGCTGGTCGGCTGGATCGGCACGCCGAGCAAGACCGGTCGCTACGAGTGGCAGACCTTCGCGTACGCCAAGACCCCGGACTTCAATCCGACGGCAATCGCCAGGCTGCCCGACGGATCGTTTGCCACCATCGAACGCGCCTTCGACTTCATCCGCGGCGTGCGTTGCCGCGTCATGCGCTTCGACGCAGCTGAGCTCAGACCAGGCGGCACCGTGCACGCCCAGGAGCTGGCGTGGCTCGCCTCGCCCTATACGGTCGACAATCTGGAAGGGTTGGCCGCAACCAAGGGATCGCGCGGCGAGACGCTGCTGTGGCTGATCTCGGACGACAACTTCAATCCGCTACAGCGCAACGTCCTGCTGCTGTTCGAGCTGACGCCGTAGGCGTCATCTCGACCGAAGCCGCGCAACGCGCGGCGCAGTGGAGAGATCTTTTCGATAACGGGCGAGGTCCCTCGCCTGCGGCTCGGGATGGCAGCTACGCTGCCACCTTCTTGGCATCCTTCTTGGCCTTGGCCGAGGTCACCCGGCGCTTCAGCACCTTCATTTCGGGGCTGAGCTTGCTGTCGTTGGTGCCCAGCAGGTAGGCGTCGATGCCGCCATTGTGCTCGATGGTCTTCATGCCGCGCGGGGTGAGACGCAGGCGCACCGTGTGGCCGAGCGCATCCGACAGGACGGAGCCGACCTGCAGGTTGGACATGAACCGGCGCCGGGTCTTGTTGTTGGCGTGGCTCACATTGTTGCCGTACTGGACGGCTTTGCCCGACAGGGCGCAACGACGGGGCATGGCGATATCCGCTAAAAAACGATCCCGCCAAGGGGCGGGAAGGCCGGCTTTTTACGGGCCGGAAGGGGGCCCGTCAAGCGAACCAGTTCGCGGTTACGCGAACCAATCCACGACCCGCTCGCTGATATCCTCGACCTGATCCTCCGGAATCACCCGCCCGCGGGCCGAGATTCCCGCCTCGTGCACGGTTTCCGGGTCGCCCGACACCAGCGGGTGCCACCAGTAGAGGTCCTGCTTGAGATGGACCAGCCGGTAGGCGCAGGTCTTGGGGAGCCAGTCCATCTTCTCCACAACCTTTGGGGTGAGCTGGATGCAGTCCGGCACGATCTTCTTGCGGTTCTTGTAGTCCCGGCAGCGCGCGGTCTTGGGGTCCAGAAGCTTGCAGCAGGTGTCGGTCTGGGCCAGTTCCCCGGTGCCCTCGTATTCGAGCTTGTTGACGCAGCACATGCCGCAGCCGTCGCAGAGCGATTCCCACTCCTGCTTGGACATCTGGGCGAGCGTCTTGCGCTTCCAGAACGGCAGCTGCTGGGCGGCGGCGGCGCGGCGGGCGCGCCTGACGAAGGACTTAGCGGCCATGGAAGGCTTTTAGCATATGCCGGGCCGCCGCGGCGGGGGTTGTTCGGCCGGCTTCGACCTCGCGCTCCAGGCCGGGCACCAGCTTGCGCACCTCCGGATGCTTGCGCAGCTCGGCCAGCAGGGTTTCGCCCACTTCGCTCCACATCCAGGCGCGAGCCTGCTCGGCCCGCCGATGAAGGATGCCCTTCTCGCCGACCGCCCGCATGAACCGTTCGATGGTATGCCAGACCTCGACCACGCCCGCCCCGGTGAGCGCCGAGCAGGTCGCCACTTCGGGCGTCCAGCCGGCGGTGGGCGAGCGCAGCATGCGGAGCGCGTGCTGATAGTCCGAGGCCGCACGCTTGGCGCTGGGTAAAAGATCGCCGTCGGCCTTGTTGACCACGATCAGGTCGGCGAGCTCGATCACGCCGCGCTTGATGCCCTGCAGGTCATCGCCGCCCGCCGGCAGCAGCAGGACGATGAACATGTCGACCATGTCGGCGACCGCGGTCTCGGATTGGCCGACGCCCACCGTCTCGACGATCACCGTGTCGAAGCCCGCCGCCTCGACCAGCAGCATCGCCTCGCGGGTGCGCCGCGCCACGCCGCCCAGGGTGACGCCGGCCGGCGACGGCCGGATGAAGGCGGCGGGCTGGCGCGACAGCTCCTCCATGCGCGTCTTGTCGCCCAGGATCGAGCCGCCGCCGCGCTTGGACGAGGGATCGATCGCCAGGACCGCGAGCGAGCGGCCGCGCTCGAGCAGCCCCAGGCCAAAGCGCTCGATGAAGGTCGACTTGCCGACGCCCGGCACCCCGGTGATGCCGAGCCGCACCGACTTCCCGGTATGCGGCAGCACGGCGGCCAGCAGCGCATCGGCGCGCTCACGATGGTCGGCGCGGGTCGATTCGATCAGGGTGATGGCCTGCGCCAGCGCGCGGCGGTCCCCGGCCAGCAGGGGCGCGAGGAGCGGATCGGCTGATTTGTCGGTCTTGGCGGCCGCGGCGCTCATGGGCGATCAGGATTATCAGCGGCGCCGGTGGAACGCCAGCAAGGCGGCGAAGCCGGCCACGGCATAGAACAGCGCGACCGTCCAGCCGAGGCCGGGATCGCCCACCGCATCCATCGCCGCACCGGCGAGCGGCCGGCCGGCGAGGCCGCCCACGATGTACAGCATGCTGAACGCCGTGTTGGCGCGGGCGATGTCCCCGCCGTTGAAGTGCTGGCCCAGCAGCGCGAGGCCGACCGGATAGATGGCGAACGAGATGCCGCCCCACAGCATGATGACGCCGATGATCGCGGGCGACTGCGCCGACACCAGCGGCAGCAGGGCCACCAGGACCGCGCTGGCCAAGGTACAGCCGGCCAGCACGACGCGGCGGTCGAGATGATCGGCCATCCAGCCGATCGGCCATTGCAGGATCACGTTGCCGACCACGAAAGCCGACAGCCAGAGCGCGCCGATTTGCGCCGAGACGCCAGCGCCGACGGCATAGACGGGCAGGAAGCTGAACGCGACCTGCTCGCCCAGGCCGCACGCAAAGGCGGCCAGCATGGCCAGCGGCACAGCGACGACGACAGTTAGGTAGCCGCTGTCGGCCGCGTGCTCGATCAGCGGCGCCTTTTTCCAGTAGGGCAGCAGCGGCAACGCCACCAGCAAAGCGAGCGCGGCCGAGGTCAGGAACGGCGCCGGCCCATAGACGCCGACCAGCTGGAGCACGAGCGGGCCCAGTGCCATGCCGAGCGCGATCAGAGTGGCATAGATACCCATGACCCTGCCGCGCCGGTTTTCTTCGACGACGACGTTCATCCAGATCTCGCTCACCACCCACGGCACGCCGCCGACCGCGCCGTGCAGCAGGGTCAGCACGAACCATGCGACGGGGCCTTCGGTCAGCGTGTAGGCGACCGTGACCGCCGAACCCGCGACCACCGAGGCGAGCATGAAAGGCACCGCGCCGAACCGCGCCGCCAGCCGGGGGATGTGCGAGGCGGTGGCCAGCATGCCGAGGCCCCAGCTGGCGGCCACGATGCCGATGGTGAACTTGTCGACGCCTTGCCGCTCCAACGCCAGCGGCACCAGCGGCATCGCGACGCCCACCTGCAGGCCGATGGCGGCACAGGCGGCGAACACCGGCAGCAGCGAACGCCAGGGGTTTGCGGCGCTTGTGCTACTCGGCGACACGCAGATGCCCCTCGGCGCGGAACGAGGGCGGCTCTTCGACCTGATGCTCGACCTTGCGCTCGGCTTCGGCGGCGGCTTCCTGCTGGCGTTGCCACATGTCGGCGTAGAGGCCGTTCTGCGCCAGAAGCTCGGCGTGGCGGCCACGCTCGACGATGCGGCCGCGGTCGAGCACGATGATCTCGTCGGCATGGATGATGGTGGATAGCCGATGGGCGATCACCACGGTGGTGCGGCCGCGGCTCACCTCCTCCAACGAGCGCTGGATCTCCTGCTCGGTGCGCGTGTCGAGCGCGCTGGTCGCCTCGTCGAACAGCAGGATATGCGGGTTCTTGAGGATGGTGCGGGCGATCGCTACCCGCTGCTTCTCGCCGCCCGAAAGTTTCAGCCCGCGCTCGCCCACGGTCGCGTTGTAGCCATCCGGCAGGACCATGATGAAATCGTGGATGCGCGCCAGGCGGGCGGCCTGCTCGACCTCCTCGCGGCTGGCGTCGGGCCGGCCGTAGGCGATGTTGTAGTAAATCGAATCGTTGAACAGCACGGTGTCCTGCGGCACCACGCCGATCGCCGCCCGCAGGCTCGACTGCGTGACGTCGCGGATATCCTGGCCGTCGATCCGCACGCTGCCGCCTGCCACGTCGTAGAAGCGGAACAGGATGCGCGAGACCGTCGACTTGCCGGCGCCGCTCGAACCCACGATGGCCACGGTGTCGCCGGGCGGCACGCGGAAGCTCACATCGTGCAGGATCGGGCGGGCCTTCTCGTAGTGGAAGTCGACATGGTCGAACACGATCTCGCCGCCCGTCACCACGAGCCGCGGCGCGCCCGGTCTGTCGGCGATCTCGGCCTCGACGTCGAGCAGGCCGAACATCTTCTCCATGTTCACCAGCGCGTTGCGGATCTCGCGATAGGCAAAGCCCAGCATGTTGAGCGGCATGTAGAGCTGGATCAGGAAGG
>DATHNU010000028.1:0-2746 GCA_035485695.1 Reyranella sp.
GGCCGCACCATGGAAGAGGCGCGCGAGAACTACGAATACCTGCAGTCGCTGATGCCCGACGACGTGGCGTTGCAGTCGCTGTCGCATATCTCGGGCGGCCTCGACCTCACCAAGTTCCCGCTCGACGGGCCGCTGCCGGAGTTGCCGCCCAGCAATGCCGCCAAGGCCCGCCAGGCCCTGGTGGTGCGCACGGCGCGCGAGGGCAACATGACCTTGCGGCAGATCGCCCGCCACACCGCCGCCGGCACCGGCCATCGTGTGCTGATCGGCACACCCGAATACATGGCCGACGAAATGGAGGCGTGGCTGAAGGAAGAGGCCGCCGACGGCTTCAACGTCGTGTGCAACCACTATCCCAAGCCGTTCGAGGATTTCTGCCGGCTGGTCGTTCCCGAGCTGCAGCGGCGCGGCATCTTCCGCACCGAGTATGAGGGCACGACCTTGCGCGAGAATTTGGGCTTGCGCGTTCCGGAGAACCGCTACGCACGCCAGGCGCGCCCTGCCCTGGCCAGGGAGGCGTCATGAGGAAGCTCGCGATTGCTGCGGCGGGACTAGCCGCGCTCGGCCTGGCGACGACGGCCTTGGCGCAAGGCCCCACCGAGAAGCTGCGCAAGATCAACCTCTACACCTGGCCGCAGGCGGCCCTGCCGCAGAGCTACCAGGCCTCGCAGCTGATTGCCCAGCAATGGCGCCAGCTCGGGCTGGACGTCGACGTCAAACCCCTGCAGCGCCAGGCGCAGACCCAGCTCATCTGGTTCAGCCGCGACAAGTGGGACACCACGATGTGGCGCATGGTCGGCCGGCCCGAGCGCAGCGATCCCGACGAGTTCCTCTACAGCCTCTACCATTCGAGCTACGCCGAGAAGGGCTACAATTTCATCGGCTACATCAATCCCGAATACGACAAGCTGGCCGAGAAGCAGCGCACGCAGCTCGACCGCGAGGAGCGACGCAAGACGGCGTTCGAAATGCAGGAGATCATCAATCGCGACCAGCCCCAGGCCTTCCTGGTGCACCCGAAATTCGCGCTGGCCTTCAACAAAGCGGTGTTCAAGGAGGACACCGTCGTCAACCAGAGCGGCATCGGCATCCGCAACATCTGGACCTTCCTCAAGATCGAGCCGCTGGGGGCTCAGAAGGACCTGATCATCAACAGCAACGAGACGATCAACGCCACCAACCCGCTCTATATCGGCGGCGCGGTCGACAGCTGGATCACCGACCTTATCTGGGATCGCGTGATGCGCATCGGTCCCGACGGCATGCCGCAGCCCTGGGCGGCTGAGAGCGTGGCCTGGGTCGACGACAGGACCGTCGACGTCAAGCTGCGCCCCGGCCTGAAATGGCACGACGGCAAGCCGGTGACGGTCGAGGACGTCATCTTCTCATTCGAAGCGCCGGCCGGCGACAAGGCGCCGATGTACAAGCCGTTCGTCACCGACATCGCCAAGATCGAGAAGACCGGCGATATGAGCCTGCGCTTCACGCTGAAGCAGCCCAACACCACCTTCCTCACCGCCTCGCTGGCCAAGATCAACCTCATCCCCAAGCACATCTGGGAGCCGGTGCTGAAGGACCTGGCGGGCAAGCCGGAAACCGCCGAGCAGCTCAAGGAAGTATCCAAGATCGGCTCAGGCCCGTTCAAGCTGGTGCGCTGGAATCCGACCGAGGAGATCCTGCTCGAGCGCAATGGCGAGCATTTCGCGGCGCCCAAGGTCGAGCGCTGGATCATGCGCATCGTGCCCAATGCCGAAGCGACGCTCGGCATGCTGAAGCGCGGCGAGCTCAATTTCCTCGGCATCTTCGGCGGCGATCCCGAGGTGCTGGTCAACTTCGCCAAGGAAAATCCCGACATCGCCATCCGCAGCGAGATCGATATCGGCTTCGAGTATGTCGCCTTCAACAACCGCCGCCCGCCGTTCGACGATGTCGCCTTCCGGCGCGCGCTGTCTTTGGCCATCGACCGCCGGCT
Source organism: Reyranella sp. (assembly GCA_035485695.1). Classification (GTDB taxonomy): domain Bacteria; phylum Pseudomonadota; class Alphaproteobacteria; order Reyranellales; family Reyranellaceae; genus Reyranella. Next base: position 1,973 of record DATHNU010000028.1, read on the forward strand.
GATGGTGAGCGCCGCCTGGCAGGACTATGCGATCCCCGCCAACAGCCACGTCTCGCCGGTGCTCACCTTCTGGCACGATCCCGCGGTCGACCAGCTCAAGACCGGCGTCGCCGAGGCCAAGAAGATCCTCAAGGACGCCGGCTACCGCGTGGTCGGCGGCAAGCTCTATTACCCGGCCGGCAAGCAAGAAAAGCTGACGACTGAGTAGGATGCAGAACAGGAAGTCTTCGCTGGGGACGCGCCACTCCAGTGGCGCGTCATGGTCTTCCGGACCGCGAGCCTGCGGCTCGCTCACGATCATGAGCGGGCGAGACGCCCGCGGTCCAAAAGAGCATGAAAGACGCGCCACTGGAGTGGCGCGCCCCCAGCCATGAAGCTCGTCCTCGAGCGCTTCACGCACAACGCGCTGGCGCTGCTGGCCGTCACCACCATCCTGTTCTTCATGTTCCGGCTGATGCCGGGCACGCCGCTCGCCGCCTTCATCAACGAGAACCTGAACGCCGACCAGCAGCAGGCGATGCTCGAGCAGTTCGGCCTCGATCGGCCGATGTGGCAGCAGTATTTCATCTACCTCGGCAACCTGCTGCACGGCGAGTTCGGCCTCAGCTTCTTCCAGCGTCGGCCGGTGCTCACCATCCTGCTCGAGGTGCTGCCCAACTCGCTGATCCTGACGCTCGTCTCGCTGATCATCGCCTACCTCTTCGGCGTGCTGGCCGGCGCCTGGCTCGCCTGGAAGCGCGGCAGCTGGATCGAACGGGTCGCGGTGCCGGCGGT
>DATHNU010000029.1:0-4544 GCA_035485695.1 Reyranella sp.
GTTGCTCGACTACGGCGCCACGCACCGGGCGGCGCGCAAGCGCGGGACGCGCGCCGTGCTGGTGGTGCCGTCGCTGATCAATCGCTGGGAGGTGCTCGACCTCACCGCCGAGAAGAGCCTGCTGCGCGCCATGGCGGCGGCTGGGCTCAGGCCTTATCTCGTCGATTGGGGGACGCCCAACGACGAGGAGCGCCGCTTCGACAGCACGGCCTACGTGGCGCGCCTCGAGCGCGCGCTGGGTTTCGTCGCCAGGCGCGCGCGGCGGGCGCCGGCGGTGATGGGGTATTGCATGGGCGGCACGCTCACCGTGGCGTTGACGGCGCGGCGGCCGCGCCGGGTCGCCGGGCTGGCGCTGCTCGCGGCCCCCTGGGACTTCCACGCCGACCGCACGGGCCATGCTTTCCTGGTCTCGGCCGGTCCGCTTCTGGCCGAGATGGCGGACCGCGTGGGCGAGCTGCCGGTCGACATCCTGCAGACCCTGTTCTGGTCGCTCGATCCCTGGCTCGCAGTCAAGAAGTTCGGCCGCTTCCTCGGTATGGACCAGCAGGGCGAGCACGCCCGCGACTTCGTGCTGCTCGAGGATTGGCTGAATGACGGCGCGTCCCTCGCCGGACCGACCGCGCGCGAATGCCTGATCGACTGGTACGGCCAGAACCTTCCCGGGACCAACAAGTGGGTCGTGGGCGGAAAGCGCATCGTGCCCTCGAAGATCAGGAAGCCGTCTCTGGTGATGATCCCGTCAGGCGACCGCATCGTGCCGCCGCTGTCGGCCGCTTCCCTGGTCGATCCCAAGCGCGGCCTCAAGAACGCAACGCGGCTCGATCTGCCGCTCGGCCATATCGGCATGGTAGTGAGCGGCCGGGCGCGCGAACTATGCTGGACGCCGCTGATCGATTGGCTGGGCGGGTTGGGCAACGGACGGAAATAATGGCTGTGCGGGAGCGATCCTTCGACTGGCGCCTGCCGGCGGTCTGGGCCGTGTTGCTCACCATATCGGTGTTCGCTCACGCCTATGTCGAGGTCGCCGACAGTGGCCATCGTCTCGGGTTTGGTCGTGCGGTGGTCCAGGAAGCGGCGAGCCACATCATGGTCGCCGCCCTCCTGCCGGCGATCTACTGGCTGCACCGTCGTTTCCCGATTGGCGCCAGCCCGCGCAACATCCTGATTCGCAACATCCTGATCCATGTCCTGGCCATCGTGCCGTTCAGCGTGACGCGTACCGTCGGCATGACCGGTCTGCGACTGCTTTGGTTCGTCGGCTTGATGGGCGAGCGCTACTCCTTCCCGCTCACCGGGGACCGGCTGTTCTACGAATTCTCCAAGGACATCGTGAACTACGCCATGCTGAGCGCGGCCGTTGTGGCCATCCGCTACGTGTTGGAGCGACGACCCTCATCTGAGCCGGTCCTTCCGCTCGCGCACACGCCATCGCCACCGCCGACGGCGCTGCCGGAACGTTTTGCCGTTCGCAAGCGGGGCGGCAACGAAGTCGTGGTCGAGGTGGCCGACATCGATTGGATCGAGGCGGCCGGCAACTACGCCGTTCTCCATGTCGGCGGCGACACGTTCGAGATCCGCTCGTCGCTCAGCAAGCTCGAGGCCGAACTTGATCCCAAGCGCTTCGTCAGGGTCCACAAGTCACACATGGTGAACATTGCGAGAGTCACGGAAGTGACACCGTGGATCAGCGGCGACTGGCGTATCCGCCTGCAGGATGGCGCCGAGGTCAATCTCAGCCGCCGCTACCGCCAGCGTTTCGAGGCTTTGGCGCCCGTCCGCAGTTGAAGGCCACTGGGCGTGCGCGACTCCCGTCGCGCGTCTTTGCTAGGTCAAGGGAAGACCGTGCCCCTGAAATGGCGCGCCCCCAGCGACTTGCCGGTCGTCACGCGACCATCGCCGGTCGTCCCATGGGCCGTGCCGGTCGTCACAATTCGCCCATGGATCAGGGACTTGACGGTTAGGAAGGCGGGACGACAGCGCAGGGGCCCCGCCATGAAGAACCGCCGTTCCGACCTCGACTGGCTACGGGTCACGGCCTTCGGGCTGCTCATCCTCTATCATTCCGGCATGGCTTGGTCAGGCTGGCATTGGCATCTCAACAGCACTGAGGACATCGCCTGGCTTCGCGAGGCCATGCGTTTCGTCAATCGCTGGCGCATGCCGTTGATCTTCCTGGTGTCGGGCGGCGCGATCGTGTTGGCGCTCGGGCGGCGCTCGCCCGGCGCCTTCGCCGTCGACCGGCTGCGCCGCCTGCTGCTGCCGCTGGCCTTCGGCATGGTCGTGTTGGTGCCGCCCCAGGTCTATGCCGAGCGGCATTTCTCCGGCCAGTTCGCCGGCTCCTTCCTGGAGTGGCTGCCCGAAGCCTTCCACGGCACCTATCCGGCCGGCAATCTCAGCTGGCATCACCTGTGGTTCATCGCCTACGTGCTGGTGCTCACCTTCGTGCTGCTGCCCTGCTTCCTGTGGGCACGCACGGAGGCGGGTCGGGCCACACAATCGGCGGCGGCGCGGATCATGGGCCGCTTCGGCCTGCACTGGCTGATGGCGCTGCCGCTGGGCGCCTCGATCCTGTGGCTGGCGCCGCTGTCCAAAAATCCCAACGGCCTGGTCGGCGACTGGCATGGCCTGGTCTACAACGGCGTTCTTCTGCTCTATGGCGGCTTCATTTTCGGCACGCCCGAAATGCTGGTCGCGCTCAATCGCCAGCGCTTTCTGGCGCTCGGCATCGGCATCGCGGCCTATGCCACGCTCTATTCGATCTTCTTCGACGGGGCGGTGGCTGCGATCGTGCTGCCGGCAGATCGACCGGCTTATGCCCTGTTGTCGGCGGTCAACACCCTGGCCTGGCTGTTCACGGCCATCGGCTTTGCCAACCGCTACCTCACCCAGCGGCCGCGCTTCCTCGGCTATGCCAGCGAGGCCGTCTATCCCTTCTACATGATCCATCAGACTGTGACGGTGGTCGCGGTCTACTGGCTCCTGACCTATGAGGTGCCGCCGGCCGAGGCCTTCGTCATCGCCGCACTGACGACCTTCGGCGTCACCTGGGCGATCTATACCTGGCTGGTGCAGCCGGTCGCGTTTCTTCGGCCGCTGTTCGGCCTGAAAGCCATTCGGCCGTCGCTGCTGGCCGAGCCTGCCCGCTGACAAAGGTGGAGTCGATGGACCGACGATCCTTCCTGAAGGGCACGCTGGCGCTGCCGCTCGTGCCAAGCGCGGCTTGGGCCCAGACGGCGCCGGCGACATCGGTCGTCTCCCGCGTCCGCCCCGGACAACCGGGATGGCCGTCCGAGGCAAGCTGGGACGGCCTCAACCGGAATGTCGACGGCCGTCTCATCAAGGTGCAGTCGTCCTTGCGCGTCTGCCAGGACTCGCCGACCGGCGCCGCCTGCCGCGAGCTCTTCAAGGGACTGAAGAACCCTTACTTCATCGGCGATGACCCCAGCCTGACCCAGACCACGGGCTGGGTCGATGCCTGGACGTCACAGCCCAGCGTCTACGCCGTCGCGGCGCAGCGAACCCAGGACGTCGTGGCCGCGGTGAACTTCGCGCGCGAGAACAATCTGCGGCTGGTCGTGAAGGGCGGCGGGCACAGCTACCTCGGCACGTCCAATGCGCCGGACTCGCTGCTGATCTGGACGCGGGCCATGAACGATATCGTGCTGCACGACGCGTTCGTGGCGCAGGGCTGCGTGGGGCAACAGGCGGCGCAGCCGGCCGTCGCGGTCGGCGCCGGCGCGATCTGGATGCACACCTATAACAAAGTGACCACCAAGGGCGGCCGCTATGTGCAGGGCGGCGGCTGCGGAACGGTCGGCGTCGCCGGTCTTGTCCAAGGCGGGGGGTTCGGCAGCTACTCGAAGACCTACGGCACGGCCGCGGCGAGTCTGCTGGAGGCGGAAATCGTCACGGCTGACGGCGTCGTGCGCATCGCCAACGCGTGCACCAACCCCGACCTGTTCTGGGCCCTCAAAGGCGGTGGCGGCGGCAGCTTCGGCGTGGTCACCCGCGTGACGTTACGGACGCACGAACTGCCCTCGTCCTTCGGCGGGATCGCGGCGACGATTCAAGCCTCTTCCGACGCGGCCTTTCGCAGGCTGCTCGGCCGTTTCGTCGAGTTCTACGCCAAAAGCCTTTTCAATCCTCATTGGGGAGAGATCGCCAACGTCCGCCCGCGCAACCGGCTCGACATACAGATGGCTTCCCAGGGACTCGAGCGGCAGCAGGCAGAAGCCATCTGGCAACCCTTCCTCAGCTGGGTGGCCGCAGCGCCGGACGATTTCACCTTCGCCACGACGCCGTTGTTCCGCAGTATCCCGGCACAGCACCGCTGGGACCCGACGTTTCTCAAGACCTACGCGCCTGCCGCCGTGCGTTCCGACGATCGTGCCGGTGCGTCGGAGGACAACATCTTCTGGTCGGCCAACGTGAGCGAGGCCGGCCATTTCATTCATGGCTTCGAATCGGCCTGGTTGCCGGCGTCGCTCTTGCGAGACGACAGACGGGCTGACCTCACCGATGCGTTGGTGGCTGCCGCCCGGCAT
>DATHNU010000030.1:0-3896 GCA_035485695.1 Reyranella sp.
GCCTGCTGCACGCCCTCGCCCGACACGTCGCGCGTGATCGACGGGTTGTCGGACTTGCGGCTGATCTTGTCGACCTCGTCGATATAGACGATTCCGCGCTGGGCGCGCTCGACATTGTAGTCGGCCGACTGCAGCAGCTTCAGGATGATGTTCTCGACGTCCTCGCCAACATAGCCCGCCTCGGTGAGCGTCGTGGCGTCGGCCATGGTGAACGGCACGTCGAGCATGCGCGCCAGGGTCTGGGCGAGCAGGGTCTTGCCGCAGCCGGTCGGGCCGATCAGCATGATGTTCGACTTGGCGATCTCGACGTCGTTGGCCTTGCCGCCATGGCTCAGCCGTTTGTAGTGATTGTGCACTGCAACAGCGAGGATGCGCTTGGCCTTGTCCTGGCCAATCACATAGTCGTCAAGAATCTGGCGTATCTCCTTGGGCGACGGCACGCCGTCCTTGGACTTCACCAGGGTGGTCTTGCTCTCCTCCCGGATGATGTCCATGCATAGTTCGACGCATTCATCGCAGATGAACACGGTCGGGCCGGCAATGAGCTTCCGGACCTCATGCTGGCTCTTCCCGCAGAAGCTGCAATACAGGGTGTTGCGGGAGTCGCCCCCGGATTTGGCGGCTGGCATGTCGGTAACGCACCTCCGCTTGGGGGGCCCGCCACCTGCGAGCCCGCACACAAGACTATGTTAAACGCGACCCCGGGATCGCCACAACCTCAAAATGTAGTGTGTCGGCTGGCGAACCGGGACCAATTGGTCGCAACTGCCCCTCAGGAGGCAGCCGCTTGGATGGTTGGAGTCGGGCGCTTTTCGAGCACATCGTCGATCAATCCGAACTCCTTGGCCTCCGGTGGCGAGAAGAACTTGTCCCGTTCCATCGCCCGTTCGATCTCCTCGATCGTCCGTCCGGTATGTACAACGTACATCTGGTTCAAACGTGCCCTGGTCGACAGAATTTCGCGGGCATGGATCTCGATGTCCGTCGCCTGCCCCTGAGCACCGCCCGACGGCTGGTGAATCATGATCCGGGAGTTGGGCAGGGCAAACCGCTTGCCCTTGGCGCCGGCCATCAGCAGCAGGGACCCGGCCGAGGCGGCCTGGCCGAACACCAGGGTCGAAATCAGCGGCCGCACGTACTGCATCGTGTCGTAGATCGCCATGCCCGAGGTCACCACGCCACCCGGCGAGTTGATATAGAACGAGATGTCCTTGGTCGGGTTGTCGGCTTCCAGATAGAGCAGCTGGGCGCAGACCAGCCCCGCAACATTGTCCTCGATCGGACCGTTCAGGAAGATGATCCGTTCCTTCAGCAGCCTCGACCAGATGTCGTAGCCGCGCTCGCCACGCGCCGATTGCTCGACGACCATCGGCACATAGTAGTTGTTGTAGATTTCCAGCGGATCGCGGTCGCGATGCATCGCGGGCCCCCTTTGTGACTGTCCTCAGAAAGTGGCAGCGCCGGTGGTCAGGTTCAAGACCACCGGGCCTCCATCAATATCCCTGTATCAATTCGTCGCCGCTTCCGCGGGCTTTTCCTCGTCGGCCTCGTCCGCGTCGCGGGCCGCCTTGAGCAGTTCCTCCGGCGTAACCGGCTTCTCGGCGACCTTGGCCAGCTCGAGGATGAAGTCGACGGTCTTCTCTTCGAAGATCGGCGCCCGGAGCTGTTCCTTCAGCTCGGCGTTCTTGCTATAGAACTCCAGCACCTGACGCTCCTGGCCGGGATAGCGCATGGCCTCGCGCATCACCGCCTGGTTGAGCTCCTCGGGGGTGACGTCGATCGCGTTGGAGCGCCCGACATCGGCCAGCAGCAGGCCGAGGCGAACCCGGCGTTCGGCGATGTCACGATAGTCCTTGCGCATCTTCTCCTCGTCGTCCTCGAGCTTCTGGCCGCCCTTCTTGGCCTCCTCGATGCGCTGCCAGATGGCGTTGAACTCGCTCTCGACCAGCCCTTCGGGGACGGCGAACTTGTGGACGTCGGCCAGCTTGTCGAGCAGCTGCCGCTTGATCATCGAGCGCGAGATCCGCGCGTAGTCCTGCCCGATGCGCTCGGCGACGGCTTTGCGCATCGCCTCTAGGTTCTCGAAGTTGTTCTTCTTTGCCAGCTCGTCGTCGGCCGGCTTGTCGACGAACTCGTGGATCTCCTTGATCGTGCACTTGAACACCGCGTCCTTGCCGGCAAGTTCGGGCGCGCCATAGTCGGCCGGGAAAGTCACCTTGACGTCGACCTCCTTGTCGACCTCGGCGCCGATCAGCTGGTCCTCGAAACCCGGGATGAACGAGCCCGAGCCGATCTCCAGCGTGTAGTTTTGCGCGGCGCCGCCGGGAAACTCCTTGCCGTCGACCGAGCCCACGAAGTCGAGCTTGATCGCGTCGCCCTTGTGCGCCGGACGCGGCGGATCGACCGTGATCTCCTCGCGGTTCGCCTTGGCGATGCGCTCGATCGCCTCGTCGACGTCCTTGTCCGGCACGGTGGCCTTCAGGCGCTCGAGCTCGACCTCGGAGAAGTCGAGCTTACCGATCTCCGGCAGGACCTCGATGGCGACTTCGAACTCGACGTCCTTGCCTTCCTCGAGCTGCTTCAGGTCGACGCGCGGCTGCATGGCGGGCTTCAGCCCGCGATCCTCGATCGCCTTGGCCGTGCTCGAATTGACCGCCTGCTCGACAGCTTCGCCGAACAGGGCTTGGCCATATTGCTTCTTCAGCAGGCCGACCGGCACCTTGCCCGCTCGAAAGCCCGGCATCTGCGCCGTCCGCGCCATCTCCGCCAGGCGCTCGTCGACCTTGGCCGACAGGTCGCCGGCGGGCACGACGATCTTGAATTGCCGCTTCAGGCCTTCGGCCGGGAGTTCCGTCACTTGCATCGTCTTCACTTCCATTTCCGTATGGTGCGGGCGGAGGGACTTGAACCCCCACGCCTTGCGGCACGAGAACCTAAATCTCGCGTGTCTACCAATTCCACCACGCCCGCCCGACTATCCGCTCCAACTGGCAGCTCCAATTGGCAGCTCCGACTGGTGACCCCAACAGGAGCCAGAGCCTTCGGGCCGTGCCGCGAGGGCCGAATCGCGGGCCTCTTAGCCCGCGCCCGCCGACCGGTCAATTGAAGCTCATATTCTTCCGGACCGCCTGCAGCGCGTCGGGCAGACGCTCGATCAAGTCCTCCGCAATCAGGCCCGGCCGGCCGAAGCGGAAGGCGCTCTCGCCGTGCAGCCACGCGGCGGCCGCGGCGGCGGCCAGCGGCGCCAGGCCCTGGGCCATGAGGGCACTGGCGATGCCCGCCAACACGTCGCCCGACCCGGCGGTGGCCAGGCTGGCCGGGGCATGGATGTTGATGACGGCGCGGCCGTCAGGCGCGGCGATCACCGTGTCGGGACCCTTCAGAAGCACCGTGGCGCCGCTCAGCCGCGCTGCCTGCCGGGTACGCTCGACCTTTGCGGCGACTTTCCCCAGCTCGGGAAACAACCGCCTGAATTCGCCTTCATGGGGCGTGAGTAAAACCGGGCCCTTGATGGCGCCGAACAGGCTTGCGGGCGTTTGGGCAAATGTCGTGATGGCATCGGCGTCGAGCACGACGGCCCGGCGCGTGGCGAGTGCCGCCAACACCGAGACCCGCGTCCGCTCGTTGATGCCGGCGCCCGGCCCGATCAGCATCGCATTGCGCCGTTCGTCCGCCAGCAAGCGCGCATAGGCGTCCCCGTCTTCGCACTCGGTGACGAGGTTGCCGGGCTCGCCCGCCTGGTAGATGGCCATCGCCGATCGCGGCGTGGCGATGGTGGCCAGGCCCGCCCCGGCCCGACGGCCCGCCAGGGCCGCCATCCGCGCCGCGCCCGTGGCGACCGCGCCGCCCAGGATGGTGAGATGTCCGCGCGCGTACTTGTGGTCGGCCAGACCGTC
>DATHNU010000031.1:0-6270 GCA_035485695.1 Reyranella sp.
CGACGTATCGAGGTGGAAATGCGGATCGACGAAGGGCGGCGAGACGAGGTTGTCGCCGGCATCGAGCTCGGGCGCGCCGGAGGCGGGCAGGTTGGGCGCGACGGCGGCGATCCTGCCGCCCTGCACGCCGATATCGAGGCCAGTCCGGCCGTCCGGCAGGCGTGCGTTGCGGACAACCAGGTCGAAAGAGCTCATGGCCCGATCTTGGCCCGAACCGAGGGACGAGTCAGCCTGGTATTCCTTGCCCGGTAGCCCGGTTCGCCTCGTCTTACTGGCGCCAGCACCATAGACCGCGCTGGCCTGTGGTCCGCGAAAACTCAGACGGCCGCGCTCCAGAATTGACGGAGCGCGTCCGCGTCGCCGTTGAACAGGTTGCGATCGCTGTGGCTGACGCCCTGCACGATGGTGGTCTGGCCGTAGGCGGGGCGGCCCGCGCTCTCGTCGCCCGCATACTGCCAGAGCCGCCAGCCGCTCGCCGCCCAGGCCAGCGGAATCTCGGGCGAATCGTGGTAGTCGGCGACCCACAGGCCGCAGCGCGCCAGGATCGACGCCGGCGTGATCGGGGCGTCGAGGCTGCGGCCGGAGCCGGGCAGCGGGTCGCCATTGGCCCAGGTCGGATGCACGTAGACGATCGGCAGCCGGCCGGTCGCCTGGGCCACCGCAGCCACGAAGGCCTCGGCCTGGTCGACCCGCATGGAGTTCGACGGATTGTTTTCGTTGAGCTCGAGGTCGAGGGCCAGCAGGGTGCGGGGGCCCGGCCGTGAAACCGACAGGTAGAACGCCGCCTGCCGTTCGCCCGACATCTGTCCGGTGCCGAAATGATAGGTGCCCCACAGCAATCCCGCCGCCTCGGCCTGGGGGCGCCTGGCGGCGCACAACGGGTCGGCATAGTCGCCGCCTTCGGTCGCCTTGTGGATGACGCCCAGGATGTTGCTCTGGCGCACCGCCCGGAAGTCGGTGACGGTCACGAACCGGCTGATGTCGATCACCGCGTCCAATCCCAGCGACGCCCGATCCGGCGGCGGCGGCGCTATCGGATATTGATAGGGCGCCAGGGGCGCCCGGGGGGCGGCGCTGCATCCGGCCGCGGTCGAAGCCGCCAGTCCCGAGAGAAGGTTCCTGCGAGAAATCATGGCCTGACAGTAAGCGAAACGCGGACCGCGTGCACAGGTGCTGGTTTCGATCGACGCCGCCGATGGTCGCCACCCCGGACGGGCATCGCATGTTGCTGCAAATCGTCATCCTGACCGGAACCGAGTGCGGCGCGTGCCCTCAGCGCCGGTAGCCCAAGATATTCGAGAGGGCGACGTTGCTATTGGTATCGAAAGCAAACCGCCTAACGGAGCCGCGAGTTTCGAGTGGTGCAGAAGTCAAGACTTTTGGAACAGCGGAACGGGTCTGATCTTCCAAAGGTCTATTGATGCGAGGCCAACAGGTAGATCGAGGCCGCAAACAGCGGCAAGAATATCAATTGCAGCGCAATATCCGCACGGCAGATGGAATTGAGCGTGTCGTCCTGCAGCGCACGATGTCCGCTGAAGGTTATGAAGCGCCAGAGCAAGAAGGCGTTGCGCGCGTTGCCGCCAATGAAGATGCCGGAGTTTCCAAGGCTGATCCAGGTGGAGCGGTGACGGTGCTTGAGGCGCTCGATAACGTATTTCGCAAGGCCGATGTGCACCATCGCGACCGCCCACGCGATGAAAAAGACGATCATGCCTGAGTCCACAGGGGCCACAGTGCTCTGCATGGCTCACCTCCTTCAGCGTAGCGGCGTCGCGAGGAGCCGGGGGCGTTGACCAGGCGGCCGGCCATCTCAGTCCCGCCGCGACGATCAGTGATGGTTACCGCCGCCACCTCCTGCATGACCTCCGCTCAGATGTCCGCCGACAGGCCCCCGCGAAGCGGTCGGAATGGAAGGCATCGGCCGAGAGGCCGGCGCAGATCTGTAGGCATGAGCGGCGGGCACCGGCCCTCCGGAGTGCGTCGCCCTAAGCTTAAGCTCCGCGACGTCAGTGGCTTGTCAGAGCAGCCGTCTCGCGGCTGCGGGCCTCGGGCTCAAAGATCGCTTGCTGGGGGCCGACCTCCAGGCAGTAGCGATACATGTCTCCGGTGGTCGCTTCGCTGCATTCACTCTCAAGCAGTGCGGTAGGTCCAGGCGCCCTGGTTTGCTGCGACTCGCACGCGGTCAGAGCGGACGTTGCAAGCAAAGTCGCGAAAAGGATGCCTTTGCTCACTGAAGTTTTCCCTTCGTCCGAATACTTGCTTAGTAACGCCCAATTGGGGGACTTTGTTGCACATCAGCAGCAAAGCCCAGACGTCGGTGCGTTATTGGAAACAATTGCGCACTTCGCGACCGCCCACGCGATGAAAAAGACGATCATGCCTCAGTCCACAGGGGCCACATTGCCCTGCATGGGTCACCTCCTTCAGCGCAGCGGCGTCGCGCGGCACCGAGGGCGTTGACCAGGCGGCCGGCCATCTCAGTCCCGCCGCGACGATCAGTGATGGCTACCGCCACCCCCTCCTGCATGACCTCCGCTCGGATGTCCGCCGGCAGGCCCCCGCGACGCGGTCGGAATGGAAGGCATCGGCCGAGAGGCCGGCGCAGATCTGTAGGCATGAGCGGCGGGCACCGCACCTCGATTATAGACAGGGTGATAGCCGCCATTGTGATAGGGAGCCACCTGGTAGCCAGACTGCCAGCCGCCGTAGTTGGCGACGTAGGGTGCTCCGTAGTAGCCCACACCATAGGCCGGCGCGGCGTCGTACCCATAGCCATAGCCACCCGCGACACAGCCCGCCGGCACGAGCGCGAACAGGCCGATCGCGAAGGCGGTCACCGGCCGGCGCGAGAGCAAGCGGCTCATTTGCCGACCTCCTTGCTCTCGGTGTCCGGCCATTCGAGCAGGCCGAAGGGCGCGCCGATCGGATCGGCGACGACCGCGACCTTGCCACCATGGCGGTCGATCCACGGCTCGACCAGCACGCGGCCGCCGAGCGCCCTGACCTTTGCCACCGCCGCGGCCGTGTCTTCAACGCGAACGTAGTTCAACCAGTGGGCTTGGCCCTTGGGATCGCCCGCCGGCAGCGAATTGACGCTTGCCCGGGCATAATTGTGGGACGCCAGCAAAAGATGCTGGGCGCCAGCGCTCGCGGGCAGCTCGAAGACTTCGTAGTCGAACAGCGCCTGGTAGAAAGCGGCGCCGGCATCCGGGTCGCTCGTGATCAGGGAACTCCAGATCCATTCTCCCGGCACGGCCAGGAAATCGGGCGGATCGCCGCTGGTCGAGGCAAGGATCGCGAAGACCGCCCCTTGCGGATCGGCAAGGACTGCTTCCCGGCCACGGTCAGGGAAGCTATGGGGTTCGAACAGCACCTTCGCGCCGCGCTGCAAGGCGATCGTTTTAGCGGCGTCGACGTCGTTCACGGAGAAGAAGCTCAGCCACGCCGGCTGACGACGCTCGCCGGCGGGAAAGGCCCTCTGAACCAATCCCGCGACCGGACGGCCGTCGAGCAACGCTTCGGCGTATTGTGTCGTGCCTGCCTGAATATCGCGATACGTCCAGCCGAACAGTCCCGAGTAGAACCGCTTGCTGCCGGCGAGATCCGGCGTCACCAGTTCGACGAGGATCACCTTGCCGACGTGGTGTTCCTGGCTGGGTGGCGTGACGAGAGCCGGAAGCTGGAGCGATTGAGCTGCGGTCGGCAGCGAAGGTGAAGCGCCGAGAAACAACGCCAACACTCCGCTCCAGAAGAAATGTCGTGCGCGACCCGAGCAGGTCCATCCGCGTCGAAGATGCATCGCTGTCTCCACGTTGTGGCGCTTCGTCCGCTGGACAGCCAAAGTTGACCGCTTCATCGCCCCTTATCGGGCGGCCGACATTTCTCTGGGTCCGCGCTCGCTGCGCCACAACAACGCATCTCACACGAACATCAGATCGGGTTGAGCTGTCGCGTCGTCAAACAGCCGGCCTCAGGCCGGCGATAAAAGGCCGCCACAAAGCCGTCATCGCGCATGAAAGCATGACGCCGTGAACTCGCCGCCCTTGAGGTGGTAATCCCAAAGCGAAACCGCAAGCTTCCGGCGCCTCGGACCGCCAATCCCTTCAACCCAAAGGGCCAGTCCGTATTCCAGCCTTCGAGCTGCGAATTTCGCCGCGCGCGTCCGAGACCCGCCAGTGGGTTGTTGATGTGGGACGACCGCATCCAACCCGACACGCTTGGCGTACCACCACCGCGCGATTCGTGATGAACGGCCTGCCTGCCACGCATCGACCAACAGTATGCTAAACTCGCGGGGCTGGTGGCCAGAGGGGGTTGCTGTGCTGAGAATGCTGGTCTTTCTACTACTGGCCATCGGCACGTACCCGGCGGGCGCGCAGACAGCCCACTCGCTCGGCGACGTCCCGGATGTGCTCAAGACGCCGGAAGGCCGGCAGACCTTCGCGCAGGAGATCGAGGGCAAGCCGGCGCCCGATGGGCTCGGCGTGCGGCTTCCGGCACGCCTGTCGGCGCAACAGATCGCGGCGCTGCTGGTTCCTGCGGCGGACAAGACGCCACCCAGCCTCGTAGGCGCCAAGCCGCTTCCGGGCCAGGCGGATACCTACGTCGCCATCGTCTGCACCAGCGACGATCGTCGCGGCACGCCCGACGCTCCGGTGTGCGATCAGTCCGATTTCGGTACTCCCAGGCCGGACATGAAGACCTATGTCGGCATCATCGAGGCGAAGGACGGCGCGGCGCCGCGTCTGCTTGCCGGACCCGCCCTGGTCGACGGAAAGGTCGATTGGCGGGACACGAACCTGAAGGAGGCGCCGTCGGTCGATGACGGCGACCGCGGCAGGATGCGCCCGCAGACCTTCGATGGCTTCGATCTCGCCCCCTATGAGATAGCGCCCGGCCATCGGGCGTTCGGGCTGAGGGCCGGCTGGTCCGAGGGATACGCCGGGGGCGGGGCGTCTTTTGGCGCGCTCTATCTGTTTGCCGTCGTCGATGGCGCCCTCAAGCAGATCCTGGCGGTGCCGATGTCGTTCTCCAAGAACATCGCCGGCGAGTGGCACAAGGACGGCACTCGCGATCACGACATCAGCGAAGGTGCCAATGTGCTGATCGTCACGACGGACCGCACCGACGGCTACTTCGACCTGCAGCTCAGGAGCCGGACCGACAATTCCCGCCGATTGCTCAAATGGTCGGCCGCAACCAGCGACTATCAGTTCGCAGGCAAGTAATGCGGATGTGCCGCTGAGCCTGCCTTACTCGCTGGTCATCAGCGGGAGCGAACGGAACAGCGCATCGGCCGCGGAGACGTAGGGCTGCCGGGGATTATCGGTGCAAAACTTCTTCACCATGGCCATCTGCGCCGCGCGCGGATTGAGCGGTGAGCTGAGTTTTCGGCGTGGCCTGCCGGCGTTCCGCAGCTCCGCATTTGCTCCGCTCATATAGCCCTGCACCCAGAAGAAAAAGAATTCCTCGTCCTGCTGGTGGTTCGTGATCTGGGTGAGGTAGTCCGCGCAAACGGTCGTGCCAGGGCCCATCGTTTCGAAGGCCAGGCCAGATGTCTTGCCGTCCTGAGCGAAGGCAAACGCAACCATGAGCTGGAAGGCGACCAAGGGCAGAATGAAGCGGGCCATGTCGTCACTCCCGTGATTGCTCACCGACCGCCGGGCAGCGCGGCGGAGGATAGCACGCGCCTTGGTGCCGTGCGGCTTCCCTGGATCTTGTCTGGATCCTTTGCGAGCAGCCGGCCCGCAAACGCCTGCTCTCCTACTTGGGCGTTCCGAGCCTCCAAGTTGTCCAGCCTCGACTGCTGATGCAGACTGTCGCCCGGCCTTGGGGGGACACTTCGTCCGATTCCTGCCGCGCGACGCGCAAGAGGTGCGGGCGGACAGGGGCCAGTCTGCGGGGGATGCATGAGCAGCGGTAGCGGCACGACGAGCGACGGCGACCGCAAGACCTATATTGCCGACAGTGCCCGGGCCTTCGGGCAGCGGCGCATCGGCAAGCGGGAATTTCTTCGCCGCCTGGCCACGGCCGGCGTCGGGCTCTCGAGTTTTGCGACCGCGATGCTCGGCGGCAACCGGCCTTTTCCGGGAGAGATCGGGACGCGGGCGCTGGCCGGCGACGACGCCTCGCCGGAGATGACGAAATGGCTCCGGGATGTGGGCAGCCAGTTCAAGGGCTCGAAAATCCGCTTCGTGTCCGAGCCGACGCCGCCCACCGTCGTCGCAAGCCTGTTGGCCAGAGACGAGTTCATGGCCCACACGGGGA